>JANXSD010000160.1 GCA_025352785.1 Bacteroidota bacterium | reverse complement strand
GATACGTATACTTGTCCTGCAGGACAATCGCTCTATACCAATGGAAATTTTTATTCTAAAACTAAAACTGATCGTAGTGTTACTTATCAATATAAAAAATATCACACTACAGCTTGTGCTAGTTGTGCTGTAAAAAGATTATGTACTGCACAAGCAAAACGCGGACGATTTATCGAACGAAGCGAGTTCGCAAGTGCTGCAGAAACAAATGCAAAACATTACAAAGCCAACTGGCCTCTCTATCGCCAACGACAAGAAATAAACGAACATATTTTCGGTACAATAAAACGAAAATGGGGTTACAATCACACCAACCTAATCGGATTAGAAAAAGTAAATGGTGAGATGAGTTTAATAATGCTAGTGTACAACATCAAAAGAACAATCAATATTCTTGGAATAGAAAATCTGTTATCAAAACTCAAAAAATGGATTCCAGATTATAAAAGAATTGCACAACTTTTTTTTAAGCAGATCAATTTTAAACCGATGTACGCGATCCAAATTTTTCAACATCAACTAGCAGCTTAAAAAATCACTTCTTCAAATAGCAGCTAAAGAGTTGATGTATTATTTTACGATGCATTTTGCAATATAATAAAAATGAAAGAATGTTTTTTCACAGCCTGACAAAGAAGGGATTAAAGAATTTTTTAAAAAGGGGATTAGAAGCACAACTGTTCGTTTACCCACAACTGTTTGATAGATGTTCAACTGTTTGTTAACCACTCAAAGCCCCCTTTTTAAAAATTTCTTTTAATCTTTATGTTATGCGTTCGTGCTACTGCTCGTTCAAGGCACAACTGTTTGAAGTTCGCACCAAAGATTGTCCAAAGCGATTTACAAAAGTTGCCATGCTGCTAATTAACTTTCGGTGTCGCTGCATTGAGATTATACTTTTCTCTTATAGCTTCCATTTCTTGTTTCAAAATGTCGGGATGCTTCCAATACTTTTCACTTAATTTTTCTCGGATTTCCCTCATCATTTTTACTGCGTCAAATTTTTTATTCGTTTCCATCTTCTTTTGATTTTAAAATTTCTCTTGGTGTTCTAATTTCAATCATTTTGTAACCAAGCCTAAAGTTGATTGAGTTGTAAAGTCTGATACGGTCAAGATTTACAATGTGCTTAAAATTCCAACTTGCCAAAACATCAGAGTTGTTCAAAGTCGCTAAAGCGATATGTAAAGCATCGTTGTAACTCTTGTTAGTCAATGCACCTTCTGTAATGTAGGTTTCCGCAAGTCGCATTGCCTCGTCATTAATGAAGATTGGCACACGATGTTCGTTGGGAATTTCCTTTACCTTATCTCTGATTTCTTGTCGTGCTAATTCAAGTTCTTGCAGGGTCAAGTCGGAAAGCATTATATGCTTAGTTCCAGCAAAAAATTCCTGAAATAAAATATTGCTCCACTCCTTGAACTCTTCGTCAAAGCAGCCACCGATTACTGATGTGTCCGTGTAAACATTCATAGGTTCAAAGATAAGGAAAGTTGTGGTTCTGTTGTCATTTTAAAAGTCGGTTATAACTATTTGTTCAAAGCAGGAAAGTTGGAAGTTGCACTGACGCCAAAGCATGACGCGCAACGTCAGTTCGTCTAAAAACTCGCGTTCATCAACAAATATAACTGATATTAGGAGGATAAGAGGTAGGCAGTTGATTTGTTTTAACTGTAGATAAACAAAAACCAGGGTTTGTTAGAAATAATCGCAAAGCGTTTACAATAAAAAATATTTTCAAAAATAAAAAGACAAGTTCTTTGAAGAACTTTTTTAGCACATCATGATCTAAAATATTCATGATTCGTAGTAGGTTTTAAGCGATAAACTGATATCCTACAACTGTATTAGCTTTTCTTCTTGATTTTTTTTGTCATAATTATAATAAAACCCCTCCAGAAGTATGGCAATTCAGGACCGTTTTGATAACTCAAAACTATCCTTCAAAATTTTTGTTCTCCATTTATCCTTACATAATAAGAGTAGAAATTAGACGATTCGCCTCTTAATCCTTACCTTCGCACCACAATTATTGATGCCCATGCAACAGGTCCAAGCCGGTCCATTGTTAGAAAAAATTGATATCCCTTCCGATCTGCGTAAGCTGAACGAAAGTCAACTTCAACAAGTTTGTAAAGAACTACGTCAGTATATCATTGATATCGTATCTGTTAATGGCGGTCATTTTGGCGCTAGCCTCGGCGTAGTTGAACTCACCGTTGCACTTCATTATGCCTTCAATACTCCTACCGATCAACTTGTGTGGGATGTAGGTCATCAGGCCTACGGACATAAAATTTTAACCGGACGCCGTAACGTTTTTCATACCAATAGAATTTACGAAGGAATTTCTGGCTTTCCTAAACGCTCCGAAAGCCCTTATGATACCTTTGGTGTAGGACATTCTTCTACGTCCATTTCTGCAGCTTTAGGAATGGCAGTAGCTTCTCGTTTGAAGAAAGATAAAAAGCGTCAACACATTGCGATCATTGGCGATGGTGCGATGACGGCAGGATTAGCTTTCGAAGGCCTCAATCATGCTGGAGTAGAAGACTCGAACCTCATCGTGATCCTTAATGATAATTGCATGAGCATCGACCCTAACGTTGGTGCCCTCAAAGAATATTTAACCGACATCACCACTTCTCAATCGTATAACAAAGTGAAGGATGAAGTATGGAAATTATTAGGCGTCATTTCTAAGTTCGGACCCAACGCTCAAGCCATTGCACAAAAAGTTGAAGGCGCCGTAAAAAGTGCATTGCTGAAACAAAGCAATATGTTTGAGTCGTTAAGCTTTCGTTATTTCGGACCCATCGATGGGCATGATGTAAACCACTTGGTGAAGGTGTTGAACGATCTTAAAAAAATTCCTGGTCCAAAAATTTTGCATTGCTTAACAGTAAAAGGAAAAGGTTTTGAGTTAGCAGAGAAAGATCAAACGAAGTGGCATTCACCAGGATTGTTCGATAAAATTACTGGAGAAATTTATAAGCCTGTTATCGAAAAACCGCAGCCTCCAAAATATCAAGATGTTTTCGGACATACCATTGTTGAGTTAGCAGAAATGAATAATCGTATCGTGGGTATCACTCCTGCGATGCCTTCTGGTTGTTCGCTCAATATCATGATGAAAGCGATTCCCGATCGCGCATTCGATGTTGGAATTGCCGAGCAACATGCTGTAACATTTTCGGCAGGATTAGCTACCCAGGGAATGATTCCGTATTGCAATATTTATTCTTCATTCATGCAGCGTGCCTATGATCAAGTGGTGCATGATGTTGCATTACAAAATTTGAATGTTGTATTTTGTTTAGATCGTGGAGGATTAGCAGGTGCTGATGGATCAACGCATCACGGGGCATTTGATTATGCTTTTTTTCGTTGTATCCCGAATATGATTGTGTCTGCACCCATGAATGAGCAAGAGTTGCGTAACTTAATGTACACTGCGCAACATCCTAACATGGGACCATTTTCTATTCGTTATCCACGAGGTAATGGTGTGATGGTAGATTGGAGAAAACCTTTTCAGGCGATTCCAGTGGGTACAGGTAGAAAAGTGCGTGGTGGTGAGAGACTGGCAATACTTTCTATTGGTCATCCTGGCAATTTTGTGGTGGATGCTTGTGACCAATTAGCAAAAGAAGGATTGTATCCTGCGCATTACGATATGCGTTTTGTAAAACCATTAGATATTGCATTGCTTCATGAAATTTTTACAGAATTTAAAATGATCATCACCATTGAAGATGGATGTATTCAAGGCGGTTTCGGTTCTGCCATTGCCGAATTCATGATCGACAATCATTACACCGCGCAAATCATACGTCTAGGCATTCCTGATCGTTTTATCGAGCATGGTGAGCAAAAAGAATTGTATCGCGAATGTAATTTCGATGCACAAGCCATCATGGAAACTGTGCGACAGTTCGAAGGAATGGATACAAAGACGAAAGTGAGTAGCAAATAAAAAACAATTTCTTTCTTTAAATAGTTTCTCAATGAAAATTTGGGTGTGCCCCTGAAGTATTGGTGAAAAACCAAAATCAGGGTCGGGCTATTCGTTGCATGTCCTCGCCCTAAAGTAAAATAAAAATTTACTTTAGGACTGTGGGCTATCCACTGCTATCCCTCACGCAATTAGAATTATTTTGAGGACGCAATTTGCGTCCTCAAAATAATTCTAATTGAGCATTGTTTTTTTTATAAAAGTCTCTAACCAAATTTTAATGGAGAAGCTACATCACAAAATTTTTAATGATTGCATTCATGCCTTGCTCATTCCTAATTAAAACTTCGTTACAAATTAAAACTATAGCATGTGGATCAAAAGCAATTTATAGAAAATTTGGATAGTATTAATTTTTATTGATATTTGCATATCATCTTTTTCAAATTATAAATTTTTAACTAAAATCTTATTCAACATGCAATCGCAAAAAATCGAAAGAAGTATCTATGAAGTTAGAGGTCAAAAAGTATTGTTGGATTCCGATCTAGCTCTACTTTACGGGACAGAAACCAAAAGATTAAAAGAAGCAGTAAAAAGAAACATTCATCGTTTCCCCTCCGATTTCTTGTTTATCCTAACAAAAAAAGAAGTAGAAATTTTGAGGACGCAATTTGCGTCCTCAAAATCCGGTGGAAGTCGTTACCTTCCATTTGCATTCACTGAACAAGGCGTTGCAATGCTAGCAAGTGTCCTCCATAGCGCAAAGGCGATTCAAGTAAATATATCCATTGTTCGAGCTTTTGTATTAATGCGTCAATACTCCCTATCCCATAAAGACCTTACATCTAAATTAAAGTCACTAGAGAAAAAATACAATAAACAGTTTAAAGATATTTATGAGGCAATGTCTTATTTAATAAATAAAGATAAGGTTGAAAAAAAGCAAAAGTCGCGGAAAAGAATTGGATTTAGATTAACATCGGAGAGGGCAAAAAAATAAATTGATATAGATGGGCTAGACGATTTAAAATTGATAGAGCAAAATAAAATCATCCAGCTTTAATTTATTGTAATCGTTAAAAAGGCTTTTGTAAAAAGGAGGTAAGCAATGATGATAAAAATTTCATGTACATACTAATTATTTATATTTCTACAATCGATTGATGGATTCGAGAAAATTATCGATCATAAAATTTGGAAGAGATTTAATTAACGGCAAACAAAAACCCCGATTAAAATAGTTTTAAGTATTCTTAATCGGGGTGATAAATTTTATATACAATTCATTAATTTATACCAAGTGATTTTAGAAAGGCTGCTGAATTAGGCTCTCTTCCTAAGAACGTACGTAATAAATCAATTTCTTCTTCGGTAGCTCCTTTTTCAAGTATAGTTTTTCTATAGCGTATTCCAGTAACATTATCCATCACACCGTTTTTTTGAAATACAGAAAACATATCTTGTGCAAATACTTTCGACCATAAATATCCGTAGTAATTGGCACCATATCCATTAAGATGCCCGAAACTACAAATGAAATTAGAACCTTCCGGATATGGAATTTGATTCAGCGTAAAGAGTGATTTAGCAATTTGTGTTATACCTTCTTTTTTTGTTAAGGAGTAATTGTCTTCGTAGGTAAAATCTAACGTACCAAAGTATGCTTGTCGCATGTTCGCTATTCCTGAATTAACCAATTGCGCTTGTTTCATTTTATTAAATAATGATTCAGGTAAGATAGCTCCAGTCTTATAGTTTTTTGCAAATAATTTTAATGATGCATATTCCCAACACCAGTTTTCTAAAAACTGTGATGGTGCTTCAACAAAGTCTCCTTTCACATTAAAAGGCCCTTGAGCAACGATATCACTACGACCCAACAGAGAATGTACTAAATGTCCGAACTCATGAAACAAGGTGATCACATCACTATGGTTAAGTAACGAAGGATTCAAAATGTTGCCTTCTGGAAAATTACATATCAATGCCGAAACTGGTAACACTTCTACACCATTTTCATTTCTATATTGACTGATGGGTGAGCATTCAAAATGGGTATATTTATTTCGACGAGGGAATAAATCGAAGTAAAACATGCCAATCAATTTATTTTCTTTATACATCTCAAATGATCGCACTTTCGAATACCAAATTGGTAGGTTTTTAGTTTCTTTGATTTCAATATTGAAAAGTTTTTGATATACAGTAAACATTCCTTTAATGGTATTATTCAACTCGAAATATTCTTTAACTTCATCAGTGTTTAATTGATACTTAGAATCCAATAATTGCTTTGTATAATAAGAGATATCCCAAGCAAAAATAGAATCCGTTGCATTGGGTTGTAATTGATGTTTGATGGCTTTTAATTCTGCAAGATCCTTTGTAACTAATGGAGCCAATTTTGCTTTCAAATCCGTTTCGAATGCCCAAACATTCGCTGGTGTTTTCGCCATCTTATCAACTAATGCATATTCAGCATAACTTTTAAATCCAAGCTGTATTGCTAATTTATTACGATAATAAAAAAGACTATCTAATACTGAAATATTTTGAGGATAGGCTCTATTGTTATAATGATCATAAATCGTATGTCGTGCATAATCACTTTGAGCATACTGTCCAATTTTTATAGAATTCGGACCATTGACATATACCATGTATTTTCCATTGGCACGCTTCCATCCCTTTAAATCCTCCACCGGCACACCTTTTAAATCTAACTCTGAAAACTCAACACTGTCTTTGCTTTCTGCAATGTTTTTTCCAAAAGAACTTCCTAAATCTATAATTTTAGTATTAATTAATTCCAACGACTTCCGTCCATCTGCACTTATTTTCATTCCGTTTTTTTCGAAACTAATTAACATATCACGCACAAATTTTTTCTGTGATGCATTTAATGTTTTAGCGTTTTCTGATTCCGAATATTGTTTTAAGTTATTGTATAGTTTCTCATTTAAAATAAGGTTGCTGTAATACACAGATAACTGATCGCTTCCCTGTTCAGCTGCATTCCTACTACTATCATCAACGTATACTTCTTTTATGGTTCCAAGTTTATTTAACAAATCAGAAATGTCATATTGCAATTCATCATAACCCATAAGCGTGTTTTCAACGGTTTGCTTTCCTTTCGTTTCGCTTATCAGTCGTTGAATACGTTGATCAGAAATATAAATGACCGTCTTTACTGCATCGCTTATTATTGCAGCATTCACCTTGTCGAATAAAATTGGAGAATTAGAATGTACCAATAATAAGTTAGGTGTAACTTCAGAGTAAGATTGGAAGTTGAAGCAAATTAGTGAAATGAATAATAAGAGGACCTTACGTGATTTGTTCATGAATTTTTGTTGTTTGTGCTGTTCTTTCTCAAAAAAAGCCGCATTGATGAAGGATTATTTCTGTCGAAAATAGTAAAAAAACAAATAACTTAAAATAGCGTTATATTTACGAAGTAAAAATTGCTTTTTCGATTTTCTCGTAATTAAAATACAGATCTTTTGATCGTTTCAGTAAATTAAAAAGTAGCCAAGAAAAATATTTTAAAATTGTAAATTTATGTTGATACAATTTGTTATTTGTTATCAATTCCGACATGTAATTGTCATTAGAAAAAGCGCTCACTTCTCTTGTATAAATTGGTGAATCTTTGGAATATCAATTATATTTTTAAAGAGTACTTGCGTGTCGTTCCTATTATAATCTTTCAAAAGTAAATTTTTCTAATACAGCAGGAAGTATTCTATTTAATTGAGCTATAGTTGGATTTGGACAAACAAAAAGTTCTATATAATACTTCTACTATTAATGTTTAGAAGATTGATATCTAATTTAGTTATACTTAATTGCAAAGTGTAACAAATTGTATGTTGATTGGTTTATTAATACATTTGAGATTTAAAATCTTTTTGAACGAAGTACATTATAAAAGCACATCCAGAATAATTTTATTATCTTAAAATTTTAAAATCTCTTACCGTTTCAATATGCCAATTAAAACTCCGTTTAAACGGTGTTTGATGTTGTAACATTAAGTTTAATTCATCTTTTAAAAAACAACTATTTAAAATCCTAAAATAAATTTCGAAAATAACTTGCATTTCTCTGATTATCGTTGTATATTTCAACTTCAAAGAATAATTAATAACCTTACCTTTGACCTCTCTCGAGAAAAAGATGTTTGACCCCCTATTTTATTCGCACTATTTGGTTAGCATTTAACCTTAAAATTCTATACATTCACAAAAAATCATTACAAACCTCAGTTCTACATATTACTTTTGATCTAAAGTCGCATTCATGTTCAATATCACTTTCGCTTGCATTACCGCTTTTATCATAACGTTCCTCGCGATACCTTCGATTATTCGGGTTTCAGTGATCAAAAATCTTTTCGATGAACCCAATGAAAGAAAGTCACACGTGGCAAGCATTCCCACATTAGGCGGTCTTGCAATTTTTGCGGGTGTCGTTTTTTCCTACACTTTCTGGTCGGCAGGATTGGAAAATACTTCTACACAATACATCATCTCAGCTATCGTAGTACTCTTTTTCATCGGAATTAAAGATGATATCGTTGAACTTACTGCCCATAAAAAACTATATGGTCAGATTATGGCTGCAATTATTATTGTGATGTTTGCTGATATACGTATCACTAGTCTATATGGTATTCTTGGCATCTATCAAATCCCCTATTGGTTTTCGGTAGTGGTAACCATCTTCACCATCTTAGTTGTTATAAACGCTTTTAATTTGGTTGATGGAATTGATGGATTGGCAGGAGGTATTGGTGCAATCGCGGCATTTACTTTCGGATTATGGTTTTATAACTATAATCAAATTGCACTTTGCATCCTATCCTTTTCGTTGTTTAGTTCCTTGCTTGCATTCTTGGTATATAATTTCTCACCAGCAAATATTTTTATGGGAGATACCGGATCTTTAATTGTTGGATTAATTCTTGCCGTTTTAACTATCAATTTTATCGAGCTAAGTTTTGATGCGCTTCCTTATGCATTTCCATTTCGATCCAGTCCAGCTATGGCAGTTGCAATCCTAATTATTCCTCTTTCGGATACTTTACGGATTTTTATTGTCAGGATGTTGAGTGGTCGATCCCCATTTCAAGCCGATCGAAACCATATTCATCACCAATTACTTGACCTTGGTTTAAGTCATCGCGAAGCAGCGCTAACACTTTACTTAGTAAATATTGGGTTCATCCTTACAGCATTGGCTTTCCGTAACATATCCAGCCTTAGCCTTTTACTCCTCCTAATTGCAATGGCTATTGTTTTAGGAAGTATTCCCATGATGATTCGTCACTTCAATAAAGAGAAAGTAGTGGAATCTAAAGTATTGAAATAACACCTTTCTTCTAATTTTCTTCACTCTCGATTCACGAAATTTCGAGGATTCTTAGTATTTTTACGTCCCTTCAGGTGGCAAGGATACCCTTTACACGGTCTTTATCAACTAAAGTAGACCTCGGTTTTATACCGAAATCACTAATTTCTTACAGTGATTTTTCAAAATTTCTCTCAAAAAAGAGGAGAATGGGCAATGCATCTGCAACTCAACCGTTCTAATCTTCGTACAAGATGAGTTATGAAAAATCTACGTTAGAAACATTTGACGAGGATGTTGATTTATTCTCAACCTTTTGGTTATTTTTAACCGGAAGCATCATTTAACAGTTCACGTGTAAACCAGTATAAAAACGAACAATGAAATTAACACGTAAAATTTATCTGCTCGCTATGTGTGGATTTCTGGCTACCGCACCTTTGTTAGCACAGCAGATCAATCCGCCAATTACTAGCACTGGTACTGTATCAGAATCATATGATCCAATTGTTGCAGCTCTTGATAGTCTCGTAACACTGAATCACGTGGTTCGATTTAACAGTTTGGAAACGAATTGTTTTGATAACCCTAATGGTAAATGTGCTGTTGGTCCTACCTTTAGCGACGAAGTATATGCAGATCGTATCAACAAGATTAATTCACCAATTCCTCTTTCCTATAACCAATATGTAAAAGGCTTTATTGATTTGTATGCAAACCGCAAACGTGGATTGACACAACGGGCTATGGGATTATCGAACTTGTATTTTCCAATGTACGAAGAAGTGATGGATCGTGAAGGTATTCCTCTCGAATTTAAATACTTATCAATAGTTGAATCAGCTTTAAATCCTATTGCAGTTTCACGCGTTGGAGCTACGGGTTTATGGCAATTCATGTATAATACGGGCATTATTTACGATTTAAAGGTAAATTCTTTTACAGATGAACGTCGTGATCCTTATAAAGCTACCGAAGCTGCTTGTCAGTATTTTAAGGATATGTATAAAATTTATGGTGATTGGTTATTAGTAATTGCCTCTTATAACTGCGGTGCTGGAAATGTAAATAAAGCAATTAAGCGATCAGGAGGTAAAAAGAATTTCTGGGAAATTATGCCTTATTTACCTGCAGAAACTCGCGGGTATGTACCAGCATTTATCGCTGTTACTTATGTGATGAATTATTCCCGAGAACATAATTTGTATCCAATAACACCAGCATATTCTTATTTCGAAGTTGACACGATTCATGTGAATGATCAAGTAACATTTGCGGCTTTAGCGAATCAGTTGGAACTACCACAAGATGTGATTTCATTTTTAAATCCTATTTATAAACGTAATGTAATTCCTGGAAGCAATTCCTATGCTTTGCGATTGCCATCTCGTTACATTTCTCAATTCATGGCGAAAGAAAGTGAGATTTATGCGCAGTCGAATTACGGTCCGAAGCCTGTTTTACCTGAATATGCTAGCCGTAAACATGGTGATGATGATTTACTTGCCGACTCTGAAAACAGTGGAAGTGGAATTAGATACGAGACAACGACAAAACGCATCAAGAAAACGCATATCGTAAAAAGAGGTGAGACATTAGCCTCAATTGCTAATCGTTATGATTGTAGTACTCAAGAGTTAAAGAAGAGTAATAAGTTACGTTCTGGCAAAGTGAAATCAGGACAAAAACTTCAGGTGATGACCTATGTTAAGACGAAAGTCGCAGTTAAAATGCCCATTGCAACTGTTTCTGTGAAGAAAGATTCGGGATTAACTGCCAATGCCTCATCAAAAAAAGATTCAGGACAAACAAATAATACTTCGGATGCGAAAGCCAAATCGGATTCTACACAAGAATTGGTGAAAGATGCCGATGACTCGACGCAAGAACAGACCGCTTCAGTCATAAAAACAACTAATAAAGATAAAGGCCATAAATATATTTATCACCTAGTACAACCTGGAGATACCCTTTGGAACATTGCAAAACGCTATGAAGGGCTTACGGTAGAGATGATAAAAGACATGAATAACCTACATAATACCAATTTAAAACCTGGTACACGGTTAAAGGTTATCGTTAATGGATAATTGAATAAAGAATATTCGGTTTTTTTTGAAAAAAAACTATCTTTGCACCCGCTCAGAATTACTGACCGATGGTGTAATGGCAACACTACAGATTTTGATTCTGTCATTCAAGGTTCGAATCCTTGTCGGTCAACATAAAATGCAGCCCTGAAGTAACTAGACTTCAGGGCTGTTATATTTTTAAGCCTATCAGAATTCATCGAATGCAGGCGCAGGGCAAGAGATCAAAAAAGGTTACATCCATTTCGTATGGAGTACAATGAACAGCCTTCCGCTTTAAAAACGCAGCAACTCGGAAAACACATTAATAATGATGTTTTAGAAATACATACTATCGCAATTAAAAATTATAAATGCTCATCAAGAATTTTGGCATAGTTGGAAAACATTTCATCCAACAACATTAAAATAATTTTAGAACGGATATCCTATAGCGAAATTTAAAATAAGGTTGTCGCCTCTCCAAGAAGGATCTCCGAAAGCTACAGTCTTATAAGACCATTGTTGACCATCTTGCAACCAAGGCTTACGTAAAGGAAATGCGAAATCAAAACGCACCACAAAAAAAGTAGCATCAAGTCGAAGTCCAAACCCTGTACCTACCGCAACATCTTGTAAAAGTCTGTTAAATTTGAAAGGCTCCACATCAATTTCTGGATTTTTATTGACGAGCCAAATATTTCCTGCATCAACAAAAAATGCGCCCTTAAGAATTTTATAAATGCCGAAGCGATATTCTGCATTCGTCTCAACTTTTAATTCACCCCCTTGATCAAAGAAAATATTTCCATCATTGGGAGGCTGTAGATGATTTCCGGGACCTAACGAATTTAAACGGAAGGCACGTATACTATTAGGCCCACCAGAAAAAAATTGTTTAGAATAAGGAAGAGTGGCGGAATTTCCATACGGTATTCCAATACCAGAATAAATTCGGAATACCATCTTATCTTTAGGTGAAGTGGCATAGTAATTTCGAAAATCGAGTGACAATCTTGCATACTGCGAATAAATATTTCCTAGAAATTCAGAAGGCTTTGATTCGTTAGGCTTATTATTTTTTGTAACTCGATTGATGAATGATAATGAATTTCCAGCAAGCTCTGCCTTCAGCATAAATAAAATTTGATTTCTCTTGTCAGGAATAACTTGTTCATTATAGGTGAATGCATAATTTATTCCTGTGATGAATTGCTCTTCAAAACTTTTTTTTAGTAAAATATTTTGCTGAAGCAAGCTATCGAATTCTTCGCTTTTATTCCCAATAACCGAGTAGTTCACAAAGAATGGATTTAACTCATGATCAGTTCTACTATTTTCTTTCCATTTGTATCCATAAGAAAAGTTTAATGAATTTAAATTATAGAAACCAACTCTTTTCAAGTAATCATAACCAATGGCAATTTTAGTTTGAGGAATGAAATACCCTTTCGGATCACGAACATTAAATGGGAGGATAAATTTGGGAATATACAACTCAATATCAGGACCAACATCATAAGAATAATTCCCTTTGTAACTACTATTTATTTGCGTTTCGAATCGTCCTTTTAAATTTATAGTAAGTAATTCTGCTCCACCAAATGCATTTCTATTTTTATAGTTTAAGTTAAGAGCAGGACCTAGATAATCATTCGATTTCGAAGTGCCTTGTAACTCAATTCTAACTGATTTTTGTGGTGTAGGGGTAAGATCTATGTTAGCATTTAATTTCCCAATTCCAATGCTATCTGTTTCTGGAAATTCAATGATGATAAATTTAAATGTGCCAAGACTCATTAATTTGTTAAGTGTCATATTATGGTTCTGTCGAGAATATATATCCCCTTGCTTAAGAAATACAGAGCGCATTATTACTTTTGGACGTACAGGATTTTCACCTTTAAATACAACATTATCATAATGAATAGTATCTTTTAGTGCAGTTAAAGAATCACGTTTAAGACTATATGTTTGATCAATTTTTACTATACCAATTTTATAAATACGAGTTGCATTTTCAGGAATGTTATCTGATAACTTCAAGTTTAAATTAACAGTCTTTTGCACTTCATTGGTATCAGCTACAAATTTTAAATAATCCGATCTGAAATAAAAAAAACCATTTTCTTTTAAAAGTTTATCGATTCGTTCCCTCTCTTTTTTAATTAAGTCTAAAGAGTATGGCTTCCCTTTTACAAGAAAGGTTCCCTTTTTTGTCGTTTGTAATTCGTTATCTAGTATGAAATTTATTTTTGAATAACTTATAGTATCAAAAGTAAATGGAGTATGTATATTTGATATGTAATTTATTTTTGTTGTTTTATGCTTTTCATTTAATACATAAGAAGTGGAGGATCTAAAAATCCCTTCATTAAAAAGTGACGCGTCAATATATTTCGAGCTTTGAGAGGGAGAAACAGAACTCATATAAACAGGAGGTTCTCCAATTTTTGTTTGAATCCATTTTCTAAATTTGCTTTTAGAAGTATCACCACATATATAATAAAACCATAATTTAGGACGTAAAAAAAATATTTTTTTATTTGTTTTCGGGCGAATAACTTTAGCCACGACTTTTTTAAACCCACTTTTATGCTGGATTTTGTCCTTGGAATTAAATGTAATAGAATAGCCAGTGTATAATTTTTCAGAACTGGGAACATATTTTAATCCCGTACATCCATAAATGTAAATGCAGCAATAAAAACTCAATAATTTGAATAATTTATTGTTCAACATGATCATTCAATTTAACCTGATTAGGATTTGAGAAAAATTGTCTCCATCTGTCAAAATCACGATTATAAAGTAATCCAACCCCTGTTTCGATTATCTGACCTTCTATTGCATCTGCATATAAATTTTTTCGAAATGCTGAAAATCGTAGTCGCCCATCCTTAGTTAGTTTATACTCGATTATTACATCCCCAGCAAGTTCTGAAATATTATTTTGCTTTGCGTTTTGTCCTTCCACATCAACATTTCCACCAACTTGTACACTAATTCGATCACTTAAAAACTCTTTCTTAAGTCCTACACCCACTTGGGTTCGGCCCGTTTTAGTACCTGTGGAATAATCTTCAAATGATTGCACATCGAAATTGAGTTCCACTCCTGCAACATAATTATTTGCAATTTGATTTAATTGTGAAGAAAGAAACTTACTTACACTTGTTCTTGCCAATGTTTCTGACGTTACTCCTTCTCCACCTGTAGCTAATGGGTTCTCTTGAACAAATCTATTCAATAATAAAAGTGCGAATACTTGTTTGTTCAATTCTGATTCATCCGCGTTTAACAAGTTTAATTTATTATCTATGCTACCCCCTAAAGCTCCTTTATCCTTTTCGTCTAATTCAATTTTAAAAGTTATATCAGGTTTTAACAATTGGCCTCTTAATTGTAAATTAACAAGGAAGCTCAATCGTTGCTTATAAAGATTTTTTTCTTCCTCGGTAAGTCCAGCGATTTGTAATGAAACTAAATCTATTGGAGCAGTCCTTACGGTATATATTGCATCAATTGATACTTCAGCATCCATAGGGTCTCCGTTCCAACGAATTGTGCTACCACTCACAATCTTAAATTTTTTCTGAATTAAACCTTGCAACGAAACAACATAACTACCCTCTTTCAATTCATAAATTCCGGTCAAGCTAATTTTACCACTAGGATCAATAGAAAAACTCATTGTTGCATCACCTTTTACATTCAATGAGTCGCCAGTAGATGGGTCGATTAGTATTTTTAGTGTTGCTTTAGGATCTATTTCAATACGTGAATTGATGGTATATCCTTTAATTACGGAAGTAGAGACTTTCTTTTTTTCATCCATAATTAAATTGTAAGATGTAGTATCTCTAAATTCCACAACACCTTCTCCTTTGTCTGTACTAAGCTTAGCTTCGGGAACTATAAACGTGAATGTGCTTCCTTCGTCTAGTTTTATATTTGCATTAATCACTGGAAAATTTGGTGTTCCTTTAATATTAACCTCGCCATCAATTATTAGTTGGCCGAAGTATAAATCATTGTCCTTAATTGTAGTATTAAAAACTTCAAATTTATTAGTAATAATTTGCAAGTTTAAAGAGTCTGGTTTCAATCCTGCAAAATTTATTTTTCCTGAAATATTTGCACTCTTGTTCTTATAATCTTTAATTGTAAATGAATTAAAGTTAATAGTTGATGAGTGAATATCAATTCGATCATTATCAATTTGTATTGGAGAATTTAGAATGGAAGGAGTCGTTGAAAAATTATTGAAAGAAATGAATCCATTAATATTCGGATTAGTGGAAGTCCCCTTTATGGAAAATTCACCGAAAACTTTTCCTTTACTTTCTTTTAATGATCCAAGTGATAATCCATCAAGTATCTGGGCATTGATGGATTTTATATTTCCATCAATGGAGTACACCATTTGATTGTTATCTTTTTTAAGAAGTCCATTAATTGAAACCTCGTTTCCATTTCCACTCAGAATGAGATGTAATTCTGAGTCCTTTTTTGTTTGTGTTGATGAAGTAAATTTAATATCTCCTATTTTTGAATTAAGAATGCTAAGATTAGTTAGTGAAATATCTGAAGATACTGTTGTTGTAGAATCAGACTGGTTAATATTTAAATACCCATTTAATTGTCCAGCTGCAATACTAGAATCTTGGTTAAGTATTTTTGCTATATGTTCAATATCAAACTTTTCGAAAGTTAGGATAGTATGTTTTTCAGGATTATCATTTGAAGAAATACCAATTTTCTCCTCTCCATGTGAAATAGATAAATTATTATAAGTAATTCTATTTTTGTAAGATAAAAAATTATCTGAAGGAATTGACCATTCACTTTCATCGATAATTAAAGGAGATGCGAATGATATTTTATGTTCTCCTTGCGAATGTGATTCAAAAGTTGCAGAAACGTTTAATTTACGTTTCTCTTTTGCCCCAATCGTTAATGAGCAATTTGCTTGGTTATCCTTAATGAGTGTACTGAGGGCAATTTGCTTTAATTTTATATTCGAAGTTAAGATTGAATCAATTGATAATATTGATTCAATCTTATTTTCCGTTCCGTTAATTGTAAAAGTAAGATTGCTTATTATTTGTTTGTTATAATTAATATTTTTGATCCCAAAGTCAACTTTTAATGAATGAGAAGAACTATTAAATTCGCCTTTTATTTTGCCAGGGACAAAGGTGATTAATCCAGGAATAAATACTTCCGAAATAGAGGGATGGTTTTTAATCGTTGCGTCGAATAAAAAGGATTGATTACCAATAGTAGGGGTTGAAATCCCTGTCTCGTAACAGGTATTAATATATTGCATTAAAGGATCTTTAATTTCCAATGGCGAAATAGAACCATGATAATTCAAATCTATAATTGGAGATCTAAAATGAATTTCACTGTTTTTATACGTGTTGCTAACAGCTAGGGAAATTGAATCGTATGTATATGTTTTCTCTTCTTTGGTTACTACCAATTTATTTAATTCGACATCAGCAATAAGATTATTAAGCTGAATTCCTTTTACATTTGCATGTAATTTTCCCGCTAGTCGTAAGTCATCTTTTGTAAAATTTAGATTCTTAGTATTAATTCCTTTAAGATCGAGATCAAATTGGCAATGTTCCTCTCCCTTCTTAAATAGAAGGTCACCATCAACAATTAAGGAGACACTTGAATCTTCTACGGAAATAATACTTTTAACTTGTTGATTTTTTACATCCCCTTGAATTTCTATCTTATGATAAATATAATTATTAAACGTCAATTGCTTAAGTGAAATATCAAAATTTGCTTTCAAATTTTCTTTGGAAAAACTATTTCCATGGAGAGTTGCTTTTAAAGTTGTTTTTCCGATTGCTTTTGCTTTCGGAATAAATCCTGATATATTAAATTCATTTAAAAATACTATTGCTTGGTACACCGTATCTTTACCGAAATGTAATTCAGTATTGGCCGCTAGTGAGCCATTAGGTGTGCCAATTGAAAGTTGACTTTTCACATATGCCCGTGAACCAATTAATGAAGCCTTTAGTACTATAGAAT
The DNA here is from genome assembly GCA_025352785.1 of Bacteroidota bacterium. Classification (GTDB taxonomy): domain Bacteria; phylum Bacteroidota; class Bacteroidia; order AKYH767-A; family OLB10; genus JANXSD01. Next base: position 19,697 of record JANXSD010000160.1, on the reverse strand, counting down.
TTGGAAATATTAAATTTTTAGTAATAGAATCTAATGTGATAAATGAATCTATATCTTTTTTTGTACTGTATAAATTTATTTTTGGAAAAGCGTAATTTAATTTAGTAGGATTTGTTAACTGTACTAATCTGCCATCTAAAATTATCAAGTTAGCTGAACCAGAATTTACGATAAGTGTTTTAATTCGAAGGTCATCAATTTTACCTGTTATATCGGCATTTAGTACTATTTCCTTATGTGAAAGATTTATTTTTTGCTGTTCTATCATTGACTTATTAAAAAAGCCTATTTCATCAAGGTTTACTTTCGAGTTTTTAAGTTTAATATTTAGCTGTATAGAGCCTGGATTTTTTGTTAATGAGTTTATAGATGGATAATTGAAATTAGCCTCGCCTGTAATTACACTTTTATCACTTCTTAAGTCAAGTTTTGATATACTTGCACTATTTCCATTTTCAATAATTTTTGCTGATAATTTTTTGAGAGTAAAAGTATTATTCAGTAGAAAGCTCAATTCATTAATATTTATTTTTGAAGTATCTGAAGAAAAGTATAGGTTACTTAATTCACTGTTGAATGAATCAAACTTAAGGTGGTTAGCGGTAATTGATTTCCTGCTTTGAATAGAAACTGTTCCCTTAGTTAATTCAAAATTGTTATTTTGTAAGGAGATCTTATTTCCAGAAATTCGAAATGAACTATGGGTAGGTTTTTCAGAAGTTGCAGTGACTTTTTCGGGAATACTGCTATTCAAAGTTACCGAAGTTGTTGAATTATTGAGTGTAAGATCAGCAAATGAAAAAGTTTGTGTATTTAAATTGGAAAAAAAATTATTTGAAACAAATACTGGATAATCTCCATGATAGGTTGTCGAATCTGGAATATTTTTATAATTGACCTTAACGTTTTCAAGATCTAGGTGATTAATACTAATTAGAGGCGCAAGAACATTCCTATTTGTACTTTTCTTTTGTTGTTTACTAATAGTTACTTCAAATTTGGTATTACTTAATTTAATGTTACCAAAATAAAACTGCAAACTATCCAGTTTCATTGATTGAACATTAAGGTTTAAACTTTTTAGTTGTGCATCTGCAAAAACACCTTCAAGTTGATCCTCGTAAAGTACATGTAAGTTTTCTAATTTTATATTTTTAATACTTAGATCAAAGGAAGATTTAGTCTTTGGAGATTTATTTTTTGTTTTTGTAGATGGACTAAAAGCATCTATCAGGAATTGAAAATTAAAGGTGGAATCAATTTTCATTCTAATTATACCAGCATAAAATGAGGAGATTTTTATCGTACCGATTTGAAAGGAATTATGTAGTAGTGGCAAAATTGCTAAATCAAATTTAATTTCTTTCGCCTTAACTAAAATTTGACCTTTAGGATTTTTTATTAAGACATCCTTAATTTGGCATTCGCTAGGGAAATTCAAATAAATAGTTCCTACTTTAAATGTTCCTTTTGATTTCGTTTCAACATATTTAGTTACTTTCTGTATTAGACTATTTTGTATGTATGGAAATCTTAAAGCAAGACTTGTAAGAAGAAGTATTCCAGTAATGGAAAAAAGTATAATAACCAGGATTTTTCCAACCCTTTTTAGAATACGCATAATGGATATTTAGATTTTGCCTCCACGAATTACGCGAAGAAGTATAGAAATTATAGCAAGTACTAGTAAAATGTGAATTACACCACTGCTATGGTACCCAAAGAAGCTAATTAACCATCCGATAATTAATATGACAGCAATTAAATAGAGTAGATTGTTCATTTTTTTTCAGTTTAATTTATTCAATTGATATGCCATTTAATTTAGGTAATTAATTTAGTATTACTAGCCTTTCTGGGTAAATATTACCCCATATAGAGAATTGTTTTTTGATTATTAAAGGCTAAACTAAAGTAAATTGACTTTATATCAAGCAATAATTTTAATTTTTCTAGGTTAATAGATTCCGACTTCACTTTTTATAAGGTACTTTTAATCAGAAAAGTTTAATGGCATCCTTTTCGTTTAACTTGTAATAATGAAATTAATAAAAGCGTTTTTAGGCGGATTAAATAAGTTTATAGCTTTTTTCATAATTGTTGCCATCTTATTTTGTGTTGCAATTCCAATCTTAAATCAATATGCTGTAATGGAATTGAGAAAATCGATTGAAAAAATCAATAATGAGCGAATGCATTTTTCCGTGAAGAAAATTGATATTGATGTTTTATTACAAACTATTTCATTTAAGGAAGTCTCTGTTTCTTTTCAAGATTCTACTATTCAATCTAACATAAATATTGAAAAAGTTGCAATTCGCAATATTTCAATTTATGAATATTTAAAACATGGTAAAATAGAAATCACTCAAGCATATATTTTTAAACCAAGATGTCTTATTTATAAATCTGATTCACCGCGAAGTATTTCTAAAAATTCTTCCCAACCTCCCTCATTATTAGATTTACATTTTTATCAAATCGTAGTTAATGATATGTATTTGGAGTTTCATGATTCCACCAAGAAAAATTCAATATCAACAATACAGTCTATTGATTTTTCCATTAGTAATTTAAAAATAAACAATAATAGCGAAAGGGCAAAAATTGTTCCGAAAATAACCGCTGAAATAAACTATATCTTACTGAAGAAAATTAAAACAAATAAGGTTGATGAAAGATATCAATTAAAAATTGATAAAATAATTTGCATGCCTTTAAAACAAATTTTATATATTGATTCAATAGAATTTTTGCCTTTTGCGAAAAAAAATATTTTTTTTAAGGAAGTAGGGTATCAAACCGACCGATTCGAAGTTCATTCTAAAAGTATCTTAGCTACTTTTCAATATAAAAACATCTTCACTATATTTGATAGTATTCACCTATTAAATATTACCGTTTTGCATCCTGAAATGGTCGTTTGTCGTGATAGAAATTATACTCGTAAACTAACAATAAAAAGTGGAATACAAGAATTATTGCGTAATTCAAAATGTTTATTTCAAATTGATGCATTGGGAATCTATAACGGGAGAATTCAATATGAAGAAATACCAAAAGAGTCAACTGTTTCGAGTAAGATTTGGTTTACTAATTTGAACGGAAGAATTATGAATATTTCGACAAACGATACGAACAATAATTTACTAGTTAATGCAAATGCTTTTTTATACGGAGAAGGGAAACTTTATGCTTCATTAGTTTTTCCTTACGCTAATAATTCAAATAGTTTTAACTGTAATGGCGTACTTCGTAATCTTAATATGAAAAAATTAAACCCTATTTTGGAAGAAAATCTTCATATTAAAATAACGGAAGGAAATATTCATTCTATGAAATTTAATTTTAATGCTGATAGTATTAAATCTAAAGGAACGATGCAGTTTATTTATGATGATTTAAAGATTGCTGTTCAAAATAAGCAGTCGAAAAAAACTACTGGAATGAAAGAAAAAATTAAAAGCTTTGTTGCAAATAAAATATTGTTGCATAGAAGCAGTGAATCGAAAAATAGAGATAATGAGATTGTAGCTCTTTATTTCATCAAAGATCAGACAAAATTCATCTTTAATTATATCGCAAAAACATTGTTAAGTGGAATAAAAGAAACCCTTGGTTTAAATAGGAAAAATATCCAAAAGTTAAGTAAAAAGTCACAAAAACGTTAAATATTTAAAATTGTAGCGATTTATAAAAGCACCATTTGGATTATGTAAATGTTTCGTAAATTGCATGCATCTATTTCATGTATTTTATTCACTATAAATAGTTGTGGTATTGACAAAGAAAAATTTTAAAATACGTATATTTTGTTTGTTGCTATTAGCGACTTATGGCACATGTGAAGCGCAACGCGATACAATTTTAAAGGGTGACTCAACCAATATTTATAAAGATCTACAGCAATATTCCAAAAGAAGTAAATTCGGGACTTTTTTATTTGGAAAAATTGTAAAAAGTCCAAATCTGCCAGTTAAAAAAACTACTACAAAACCAAGACGTAAGACGTATGTTGATTTGTCCTGTAAGATCATACGATCAGTAAAAATCCAGGCCTTAGATCCATTTGGATACAGTATAAATGATACAACAAAAGTTCCGCATAGTGTTTTTCAAAAGCTTGGGAATAAAGCTCATAAACGGTCTACGAATTTAGCCATTAGAAATTTTCTGCTATTTCATAGTGGTGATGAATTTGACCCGTATAGAATTGAAGAATCCGAGCGCCTTATTCGTCAAGCTGGTATTTTTAATGATGTTAGCATCATACCCATTTGTAAGAAAGGTGCGGACTCGTTAGATATCATCATTTGGATAGTAGATAAATGGTCACTTACTGGAAACATAACCGCAAATCCTAACAGAGCTAAAATAAATATTACCGAGAAAAATATTCTTGGGTTGGGGCATGAATTTAGTAACACTTTTGAGTATAACAGAGATTTTCATTTGCAAGCCTATTCCGGAATTTATTCCATTAATAGAATTGGCAATACTTTTATTAATGCGAAAATAAGTGCAATTGATCAGAGTGATGGGAGCGAACGGAGAGGTCTGGAAGTTGAACGGCCCTTTTATTCCCCTATTGCAAAGTGGGCTGGTGGTTTCGCTATTGGACAATCTGTAATTAACGATTCCTATTATCTAGAGGCTGTCGATTCCATTGCAGGAAATAATGGTATAAAATACAATGATTTGGATTTTTTCGTAGCACGTAGTTTTAAGTTAAATCAGAACGGCTTAAATTGGAATAATCAGATTACATTTAAAAATTTAATAGTATCTGGTCGCTCATTGAGTAACAGAATAATACACAATGGAACTCTTGGTGATTCTTTAGGAATTTATAAGAGTAGAGATTACCTTATGGGGATGGTCGCGCTTTCAGTAATAGATTATGAACGAGAAAATTATTTATTTAAATTCGGAGAAACGGAAGATGTTCCCGTAGGAAGCTTTTATGGAATTATCGCAGCGATAGATCATAGAAATAATAGTAAATATTTAGGTTTACGTATAGGATCTGCTTTTCGTTATTCTATAGGTTACTTATCATTTCTATTGGAGGGTGGAAAGTATTATGATTATGGATATACTAATCCTACACTATTAAATACGGAAATTACCTATTATAGTCCTCTTATTTCAATTGGAAATTGGAAGATTAGGCAATTTGTTAAACCGCGTTTAACTTTGGGATGGAATGAGACTTTAAATAAATCCTTAGTATTAAATGATGAAGGGGGAATTCAAGGGTTTAACGATATTAAGTTATTCGGATTGAATAGAACTTCACTTTATCTTCAAACACAAGCTTATGCTCCTTGGAATTTATTTGGATTTAGATTTGGTCCTGTATTATATTTTAACTGTGGTACAATCTCCGATAATCAATCTCAACTTTTTAATGGTACTATTTATTCAAGTGTTGGGGTCGGTATTTTATTTAAAAATGAAATGCTTGTTTGGAATGCGTTTGAAGTATCAATTTCCATTTATCCAAATGTGCCTGAATCAAGTAGTCGTTATAAAGTGAATGCGTTTAGGAGTGTTGATTTTCAGTTAAACAATTTAAATGTTGATAAGCCAGTATTTGTTGATTTTAAATAACTTTAGAATTTCATATTAAAACTCAAATGCTAAACTCGCGTAACCTGAGTATGTTTTTAATTTAGAGCGATCAAGTATGTAATAATTATTTGTTGTCTTGGATTTACTGTTGTCACTAATGTCGACTAATCCCAACAATCCTCTAAAACCTAATCCTAGTGAAAGGGATTTTGCAATTCGAAAATCTAATCCCGCTCCGTAACATATTCCTAAATCCATTGGTTTAACAGCAACAGTTGTTATCAATGTATCAGTATTATTCGAACTATCATTTGTTATTTCTGCTCCAGTCTTTATTCCTATTTGTGGGCCAAATACAATATTCAAATTCACTGGCTTTGCAACATTAGAATTTATAACAGCAAGAAGTGGGATATTAATATATCGTAATTTAATAGTATTCTGATTGCCGTTATATTTAGCCTTTTGTGCTAATGACATATATAGTAATTCTCCTTGTATGGCAAAGTTTTTTGATATATTAAGTCCGAGAAAACCACCTATTCCATATCCTAATACTGTTGTAGCTTCTACTGTTCCATTAGGGAGCTTATTATAGTCTAATGAAGTTACCGTGGCAAGCACACGACCTCCAATATATACTCTGTTAAAAGTGGAAGTGAGAACTTGAGGGCTTACTACTGTTGGGGTTGGGTCTTGTGCATTCAATAGTAAATGCATGAATACTATGGCCGATGTGATGAATGCTGTTTTCATTTGGTAAATTATTTATTGTATTATTAATAAAAGCATTCCATTGATAAAACTATTAATATTTGTGAAAAATTAATCTCATTGTGTGTCAAATAATTCCCCACTTGAAGAAATGAATTTTCAAAAACTTAAAAAACAAGAAAGAGTAAAAATGGCAATTAGAGTGTTAATTCTCGAAAATCAGATTCATTTATTCTTACAAATTTATTGCATCGTCAATTGATTTAAAGCTAATAGGCTTAGCAATAAAATAATTAGCTCCTAATCTTAACGCAAGATCGGAGAGATTAGTCATTGCACTTATTAGTATGATTTTTTTAGCATTTAATCGAAATATTTTTATATAATCTATCCCATGACCATCTGGCAAATTATTATCTAAAAAAACCACGTCAGGAGAGAGCTGTTTTGCCATCGAAATTCCTTCTCTTAAACTTGTTGCAATTTCTACTTTTTTAAATCTACGACTCAAATATGTTTTTAGTAATAGGCATAATTCTGATTCATCATCAATAATTAAAGCAGTTCCTTCTTCAGTCACATTCATTTTTATCACCTTTATTTTTTACTAATATTATAATTATTTAGGGTTTGCTTTTTGATTTTTAATTTTATCAGCTTCTCTTTGTTTCTTTTTGAAATATCCACGTAAAAGAATACTTCCTTTCGCAGCTTCCATATTTTGATCTAAATTTTTTGTGCCTGATTTAAGATTAATAATTGTTTGGTTTAGATTTTCCGCAATAGTCGTATCACGTATTAGCCGTGATAATGTCCCATTCCCATTATTCACCCGCAAAAGAATTTCTGATAATTGAGTTGATATGACTTCTGCGTTTTGTCCTGTAACTTGTAAACTAGCAAGAATATCATCTGTTTCTACCGGTTCACTAGTACGTAGCGTGTAATTGTTATTTATCGATTCTGTATTTGAATTTCCATGACCAATATTTATTAGTTTGTCGCCCATCAACCCTTCAGAACCAACACTTGCTATTGCATCTTTTTTTATAAACTTCTTTAGTTTATTTTCAATAATCATTGTAATTTGCACACTAGTATCAGATAAAATACTAATATCATCAATCACTCCGATATTTATTCCAGAGAACCTTACGTGATTCCCTACTTGAACTCCCCCAATATTCTTAAACATCGCTTTTACTTGAAATGTTTCATCAAATAGGTTCTTTTGTTTGCCTATAAAAAATATGATACCAAACAGTATTGCTAATCCTGCTGCGACGAAAATACCGAGACGCAATTTGAATTTTTCAGTTGTAGTTTCCATTTTATTAATTTTTTGACATAAAAAATGACTGAACGAAAGCGTCATTTGATTGATTTAGTTCTGAATAAGTCCCTTCAATATATATTTCTCCATCTTTTATCATTGCGATTCGATCGCCTGTTACTTCTGCACAGGCCATATCGTGCGTAATTATAATGGAAGACGTCTTATATTCTATTTTTGCTTTATTTATTAATTGACTAATTTCTTGAGAGGTTACAGGATCCAATCCAGTTGTTGGTTCATCATACAACATAATTTCAGGACCTACAATCAGTGTTCTTGCTAGTCCTATTCTTTTTCGCATGCCTCCAGATAACTCGGAAGGCATTAAGTAGATTGCATCTAATAAGCCAACATCCGTTAATACTTTTTCCGCCTTACTTAAAAGTTCAGCGTCAGTTAAATTTTTATATATTCTCTTCATGGGAAATATTAGATTTTCATAAACCGACATTGAATCATATAAGGCGGCACTTTGAAATAGAAACCCAATTTTTTTTCGAACTTCATTCAGTTCTTTTCTGTTTAATAAAAATAATTCTTTATTAAATATTTTAATATTTCCAGAATCTGGTTTTATTAAACCTACTATACATTTAATTAGCACTGATTTACCTGTCCCCGATTTACCTAATACAATTAGATTTTCTCCTTTATGTAATGTAAGTTTAATGTTCCTCAATACTACATTTTTGTTAAAGGACTTTTTAAGTCCAGTTATTTCTAACTCAGGACTATTACTATTAGAATTAGATTGTGTTTCTATCATGATATAAAAGCATCCGTAATTTGAACAACAATTACATCAATTATAAATACTAAGAGAGAGGAAATAACAACTGCAGAATTCGCTGCTTTACCAACACTTTCTGTGCCTCTACCAGAATTATATCCTTGATAGCAACCTACTAAGCCAATGATTCCTCCAAAGGCTATTGATTTAATTATTGTAGGAAGCAAATCAAAAAAATCTACTGAACTAAAAGCTTGCGAAATAAATAGTATCCAACTTACATCACCTTTAATATTAACTCCCAAGTAACTTCCAATAAGTCCTGCTGCAATTGCAAAAAACACGAGTATTGGTATCATAACAGTTGTTGCAATTACTCTTGATGCAAGTAAATATTTTATTGGATTTGTAGCGGATACTTCCATTGCATCTATCTGTTCCGTTACTTTCATTGACCCTAATTCAGCGCCAATTCCTGATCCGATTTTTCCAGCACAAATTAGTGCAGTAATTACGGGAGCAATTTCACGTATTAAGGATATTGCTACCATATTTGGAAGCCAGGATTCTGCTCCAAAATCAGCAAGTACAGGACGCGATTGAATAGTAAGTACGAGACCCATTATTAAACCAGTAATTGAAACAAGAAAAAACGATTTATTCCCTATCTCATAACATTGCCGAAGAATTTCCCGTCCTTCAATGGGAGGTGAAAATATCTCCCTGGCAATTTTAAATGTGAAGGAAGTGAAATCCCCTAGGGTTCTTAAATAATTGGTAGTATTGTCTTTATTCCGAATAGTGTTTTCTGAAAGTTTAATGCTTTTTGCTTCAGCAACAGTTCGTAATCCAGTATAATAACTAGAGATGTTTTTCATGTGTATAATTTGATTGTAGAAAATCATGCCATTTTGTATAATCTATAATAGCACCATCGACAAATAAAATATGGGGAATAAATTCACAAAATGTAAAGTAAAAACCTCAATTATTGGTAGGTAAGTTATAAAAGTAGGTTAATTCTAATGGCATAATATTAATGTTTCAAGTACTAACTATAAAACTCTCAAACAATGTCAGATAATAAAAAATTAATTGGATCAGTGATCTTTGGGTTAGCTGCAGGAGCTGCAATAGGGATATTATTTGCCCCAGAAAAAGGTGCTCAAACCAGAAGAAAAATTTCTTATACAACTACTAATTTGTTTAATCATTTAATTGCAAGACTTGATGAAGGAAAATTAGTTCTAAATAAGTTTAGAGGGAAGGCCATGGAGAAATTTGATACCTACAAAGATATGGCAATGAGAAATGCTGATAACACATTTGAAGATGCGGAAACAGAAGTTGATTATTTGAAAAGGAAAGAAAAACAAAGTGTGTATCATTCTTAAAATTTAATCAATAAATTATGGAGGACACTAAGGAATTCAGCCGAAGATACGATAGTCATTGAAAGACTTATTCATCATTCTAATGGAGCATATTGAACTTCGTTTTCAACTTTTCATCCTTTGTTTGCATGGTTAGTCAACGGACATTATTTCATCAATTACTTCTGTTCTAATAATCAGTATACTTGCCTTTTTTCACTTTTATTACTAACACAGGCTTATCTTGGTTTATAAGTAAGTATATAGGTTATAATTCAGTTGGATTCTTTTGTGTCTCTTCATTTTTTTTGTTGATTAAAATTATTTTCCATTTTGTTTCGTGAAACTGAAACCAAAATACCAATTATTTATTGATATAAAACTTATCAGGAGATTATCTATAAATTTAGGTTATCGATAAATAGTAAAAACACTTGCATTATCTATTTTCCAATATTTATTTGAATAATATTTATTAATCATAAATTGCTTTTTAGTAACGCAGAATTTTTTATAAATTTGATAGTTATTTTTTATGAAGACTTTAGCACCCAATTATTAGAGTGATCATAAAGCATCAATCGTAAATTGGATGGGAAAAAAAATTATTAACTTAAATAAAGGTTTATGGAAAAATTAATTCAAGCAAGGTATTATTCAATTAAATATTAGTTTTCCTTTTTAAAGGATGGTTCAATCATAGATTGATTTATACAAAAACTATACAGCTTATTTTTTTCTGTTTAATAAGAGGAATTTTATCCACATAATTTCCCCCAAAAAAGCTACATTTTACCCATATTTTAATAATTCGTAGCTCTAATCATGCAATTTAAGAAGAATTCAGTATTGGAAGGATGTTTGCACCCCTCATTTTAATACTAATTATTATGGCAACTACTCAACAAGTTCAAAATTTAGGACAAAAGCAAAACATGTTTTTAATGCAAAAGAAATTGCAATTATTACACATGATGCATTTGTCGACATGTGCTCTCGAAGATTTAATTAGAATTGAATTGGAAGAGAATCCGGCATTAGAAGTAACTCAAGATACGGTGGAGGAAGAGGATGAAATGATCAGTGTCGTTGGTAAAATAGCTCGCGAAAATGATACACTTTCTACCTTGGAACCCTATTACAATGAAGACGATATTCCAGATTATAAAACCTATGTGAATAATAATAGTTTGGATTCGGAAAAATACTTAGCACCGATTGTAAATTCAGAATCCTTTCAGGATCAAATTAGAAATCAACTAACGGAAATAAATTTCAATATAGAATTAGGGCCAATTGTTAATTATCTAATTGACTCCCTTGAGGAAGACGGATACTTACGACGGTCACTCAGTGATATTTCAGATGATTATAGTTTTTCAGAAGGAATTATTGTAAGTTTTGAAAAATTAGAAATGGCATTAACAATAATACAACAACTAGAACCTGCTGGTTTAGCTGCACGGTCATTGCAGGAGTGCTTAATACTTCAGTTAAATAGGAAAATAAGTAAGGACAAGAGTGTAGTTAATGCAATGACTATTTTAAAAGATCACTTTGCGGAATTATCCACTAAAAACTTTGAAAAATTAAAGAGTTTAATGCATCTAAATGATGACGAATTAAACGATGCATTTTTAACGATAAGTCATTTGTCGCCTCGTCCCGTTTTTACTGCTGATAAATCGTTAAGTCAAGTGATGAATATTGTACCTGAATTCGTTATTCAATTTGAAGGAGATGATTTTGAAGTAAGTCTTGCTAGTAATCCTACAATGGTACTTCGAATAAATGAAGGATATTCCAAGCAATTTGTTTCCAATGAAAATAGCAATCAAAAAAAGTCAAAAGATCATGCTTATTTCAAGCGTAAAGTGGAAGAGGGAAAATGGTTTATTGATGCATTACAACAAAGAGAAAAAACGTTTATGGAGATCATTAAAGTGATCGCCAAGTTGCAAAGAGAGTATTTTCTCTCTGGTGATCAAATTGATCTTAAGCCGATGATTTTGCAAGATATTGCGGATATAACAGGCTTTGATTTAAGCACAATATCTAGAGTGACTAGCAATAAATATGTTCAAACTCCTTATGGAAATGTATTACTAAAGAAATTATTTTCAAATGCATTGATTGCTAAAAATGGTACTGAAGTAAGTGTTAAAAAAATTAAAGAAGTTCTTAAGGAAATTATTGTGCACGAGGATAAAATTAGTCCGTTTAATGATTTGGAAATAGTTATTCAATTAGGAAAGCAGGGTTATGCAGTAGCTCGACGAACGATCGTTAAATATCGTGATGCACTAGATATTCCAAGTGCGCGAATGAGAAAACAAGTACAATAAAGCATTATTTCAATCATATTCTAACAATTAATTACTTGAAGGCTATCGTTTTTATCTCAAAATTAACTCTCAATGATGTTCCAAAGGGAAATCCTACTTTGTTATTAAGAATTGTGGATAAATACCTAAAAAAGAACCTGTACCATTTCGTTAATTTTAATAAATTTGAATACTTATTGATTAATCAGGAAATTATTAAAATTCCTGTGAATGTATTAAAGAATATGGATAGGAACATTAAATTAATAAAAGTTTTAAACGACTTACTGGAAATAAATATCGATCGAATTGAAGGATATCAATTAGCGACAAATAAATCAGATGATGTTGATTTAAAGAATTTGTTTAGTGATATGACCGCCTCCGGGTTTCAATTGTGTCATGAATTAGAAAATGAAGTTCAAAAATTAGATGGTTCTCCGAGCCATTCAACAAGTAAATCAGGAAAGACTTTTACAGCTTGGGCAGAAGTTAGAGCAGCAATTTTGACAAGGGATAGAACAGCGATATTAAATTCTTGCGAAATTGGAGAAGACGTAACTTTAGATGTATACGAGAAGACTTTAAATCAAAGGGAATTACTTAATGCTTCATTGGTAGAAAAAGTACAACAACAAAGAATGGAAATTTTACGTGCACATACGAAGATAAAAAATATGATAGGATAAGATATCCTTAGCTATACTTCTATTATATTTTTCAATTAATTATTTAAGATATGTATTTTTCAGTCGATTTCTATTAAAATGCAATAATTGTTCTTGTTGTTTGTCTAGTCATAAATTAGATATTGTGGAAGTAGATTTTTTTAAAAAATTCAATATGAAATTACTTAAAGATATACTGCTTTTATTTTTACTAATTTTTTCAAATATTATTTCTGCAGAAACTATTGTACCTAACTCCGACCATGAGCAAATACTACAAATTTTAAAAGAGCGTAAAGAAAAATTTTCGGTTTACACACAGTCACTTGATGATGCAACAGGAATTTTTGGGTTAAAATCAAAAAAAGATTTGAAAAATTCACAAAAATATTTGGTTGAAATTGTACGATTAGATAATAAACTTATTGACGTTTTAAATCGAAGAGTAGATTTCAAAGGGTTTGAAACAATAAATTCAAATTATAAACAATTAGAAGCCGAAAGAAAAGTTGGCGAATTGTTAGACGCACTAAAACTTACTGATTCAAGAATTAATCAACAAAATTTAAAGATTGAAGAACTAAAGTCAATTGTTAGAAGCCGTACATTGCTAAGTGTTTTTTTTGGCTTATTTTTATTAATGCAATTAATAAAAATATATCGCAAGCATAATTTTTCAAGAAAATAGTAGTTTTTTGCTAATAGCAGTATGTCCCTACAAAATGATTCAAAATCAAAATAGTTAATGGTAATTTACATTTAGTTTTTATCCTTGGAAAAGCTAACTTTGCCCTCTTAATTACTTTTAAATCATTTCATGTCACAACACCTTACAGATCAGGAAATTATTCGTCGTCAAAGCCTTCAGGAGCTTGAAAAACTAGGCATAAATCCTTATCCCGCCGAACTATATCCAGTGAATTCAACTTCTAAAGCAATTGAAGCTGGATTTGATGCGAACCCAGAAGCATTTACAGATGTCGTTCTTGCAGGAAGAATAATGAGCCGTCGTATCATGGGGAATGCGTCATTTGCTGAATTGCAAGATGCGTCTGGAAGAATTCAAGTATACTTCCGTAGAGATGATTTATGTTCTGGGGAGGATAAAACACTCTACAATATTGTTTTCAAGAAACTTACGGATACAGGTGATATCATAGGAGTAAAGGGATATGTATTTCGCACACAAACTGGCGAAATTTCTATCCATGTTCGAGAGTTTTCTATTTTAACTAAATCGTTACGTCCATTGCCTACCGTAAAGGAAAAAGATGGGGTTACTTTCGATGCTTTTTCTGATCCTGAAATGCGTTATCGCCAACGTTATGTAGATTTAATTGTCAATTCCCATGTACGCGAAACATTTGTAAAGCGATCTAAACTTGTTACAAGTATTCGTCACTATTTAGGCGAGAAAGGATATTTAGAAGTCGAAACACCGATTCTACAACCATTATATGGAGGTGCGGCCGCGCGTCCGTTTAAAACGCATCACAACACGCTCGATATGACGCTTTATTTGCGAATAGCGAATGAGCTTTATTTGAAACGACTTATAGTAGGTGGCTACGATGGAGTATTTGAATTTGCAAAAGATTTTCGAAATGAAGGTATGTCGCGTTTTCATAATCCAGAATTTACACAAGTGGAATTATATGTTGCGTACAAAGATTATTATTGGATGATGGAATTGGTAGAAGAGATGGTTGAAAAAGTTGCACTTGATCTACACGGATCTACTGAAGTTACCGTGGGTGAGAATGTGATTAATTTCAAACGTCCATGGAAGAGATTTACCATGTATGAAGCTATTGCGCATTTTACAGGCGTTGACATTACCGATATGAATGAAGGAGAAATGCGCATTGCAGCAAAAGGGATGGACATTCAATTAGATGAAAGTATGGGTCGAGGAAAAATTATTGATGAGATTTTTGGAGAAACATGCGAAGGAAAATTAATTCAACCAACTTTTATAATTGATTATCCTGTTGAGATGAGTCCGCTTGCTAAAAAACATCGATCAAAACCTGGATTAGTGGAACGATTTGAAGCAATTTGTAATGGCAAAGAAATTTGTAATGCTTTCTCTGAATTGAATGATCCAATCGATCAACGTGCTCGCTTTGAAGAACAATTGGAATTGGGTAAACGAGGCGATGAAGAGGCAATGCAACTAGATGAGGACTTTTTACGAGCTATCGAATACGGAATGCCTCCAACAGCAGGATTAGGTATCGGGATAGATCGATTATCAATGATCATGACGAATTCTGCATCTATACAGGATGTATTATTTTTTCCACAAATGCGTCCAGAAGTGGCAGTGTCAACAGTAGAACGTGAAGAAATAAAATTAGAAGGCGTTCCCGCACCATGGGATGATGTTTTAAAGAAAATGGGCATCGCAAGTAAGGAACAATTGAAAACAATTAATCCAAATAAATTGTTTAATGACCTCGGTGGGATGCGCAAAAAATTTAAATTGGATGCCGCACTTCCGTCATTGGAAGAGGTGAAAATTTGGGTGCAATAATTTTAACATTTAATTTAATAATTTATTTATATTAACAATTCAAAAGTTTATGCAACGATTTTTAATTCGGTTATTGTTATGGATGTTAATTGTACTTCCGTTCAATTATGCAAGCGCTCAATTAAATTCTCAAGTTGTAATTCCAAATCTGCAAAAACATATCCAAACGCTTGCTTCCGATAAATTTGAAGGAAGAGAAACTGGACAAAAGGGTGAACAACTTTCATCGGATTATATTGTAAAGCAATTTCAAGAAATTGGACTGGCTCCACGAGGAGTTCAAGAATATTTGCAAGCGTTTCCTTTTACGAAGAATACCAAAATTGGCTCTCAAACAAATCTCATTTTAGATGGGATAAAATTAAAAGTTGTTACCGAATTTTTTCCACTAGCATACAGTTCTAATTCTTCAACAAAGGGGGAAACTGTAAATGTTGGATATGGGATTGCAGCTACTAAATTAGATTATGATGATTACAAACTCTTAAAAAATTTAAGAGGAAAAATTTTTGTAATGGAAATTTCCACTCCTGATCATGCTGGCCCACATAGTAAATTTGATGCGTATGCAGACTTGCGAACAAGGATAGATACAGCAATAGCGAAGGGAGCTATTGCTGTTATATTTATTAATTCTGATAAAGATTTTTTAGATCCCAAACCTGAATATAAAAATCGAATTACCCCTTCTACGATTCCCGTTGTTTTCGTATCAAGTAATCATGCGAATCCGTTTTCTAAAGAAAGAAATCATCAAGTGGAAATCACCATTGAATTAGAAAAAGAACTTGGTACGGGTCATAATGTAATTGGATTTATAAATAATGAAGCAACGAATACGGTTATCATAGGTGCGCATTATGATCATTTAGGTTTCGGTGGCGATGAATCTCTTTATCGTGGTGAACCTAAAATTCACAATGGTGCCGATGACAATGCGAGTGGGACTGCCGCATTAATTGAGCTTGGGCGTTATTTAAAAGCTGTCGGCTTGAAGAATAATAATTATTTACTCATTGCTTTTAGTGGTGAGGAAAAAGGATTATTAGGTTCTGGATATTTTGTAAAAAATCCAACTGTTGATTTATCTAAAATCAATTACATGTTGAACATGGATATGGTGGGAAGATTAAAAAAAGACGATCCAACATTATTAGTAAACGGAGTTGGAACATCAGATGCATGGAAAGTAACGATGTCTTTTATCAAAATAGATAGTCTTAAAATTAAAACTACTGAATCAGGTGTAGGACCTTCTGATCATACCTCTTTTTATCTAAAGAATATTCCTGTGTTACATTTTTTTAGTGGAACACATAGTGATTACCATAAACCAAGTGATGATGAACCACTGATTAATTATTCTGGAGAGATCCGTATCCTTAATTATATGGTTCAGTTAATTGCACATCTTGATGACAAAGGGAAAATTAATTTCATTAAAACAAAGGATGATACTAATGAAGAAGCTCCACGATTTAAAGTGACATTGGGTGTGATTCCTGATTATGCATTTGATGGTGAAGGAATGCGAATTGATGGAATTAGTGAAGGCAGACCAGCAGCAAAGGCTGGTTTGAAAGCAGGCGATATAGTTGTTGCCATCGGAGAAAATAAAGTTCTTGATATGACCAGCTATATGAGGGCACTTGGAAAATTTAACAAAGGAGATAAGACTGTAGTAACAGTTGTTCGCGAAAAAAATGAAATGAAAGTAGAGGTAGTTTTTTAAATTGTAGAATCCAATAATCCTAATTTGGTTTTCTGTAATTTAAAAGGCATGGTTTTTTTACTATTTTTCTTGTTAAAAAACAATTGTCTAAAATTTTTAAATTTAGTTTTAAATTTTACCTGTAATTAGAATTTTTTTTACGAAATTTATATTTTAATATAATCATAAAAAATGATAAAGTACAGAACTATTTTACTGGCTCTTTTAATGTTAGGATCCTCTGTAACCAATAATTTAGTGGCGCAAAATAACAACCCAGCATTTAAAGCGAAGGTGGTTAACCCAACTTCAATGGATCGATCAAAGTTTATTTCATCAAGAAATAAATCAAAATTATCGGGATGTGGAGTTGACACAAGTCAAAATGGGATTTTACCTTTTAGAGATGCGCAAGGAACCATTTTTAATTCTTATATGTGCATGTTGAATGATAGTGTTTCAGGAACATTTGCCAATGGTGGTGCATTTAAAGATGGGGATGGTTTTAGAATAAAATTAATTCAAGGAAGTCAAGTTACCTTTAGTGTTGGCATTGATAGTTGTGCCACTCATCCTGTATCATTAACTGTTTGTGATAGTACAAATAATCCTATTTCTGGTGCATACGCTGCTTGTGTTTGTCCGAATGCATTAAATTTTACAGCACCATATTCTGGACTTTTTATTGTTGTGATGAATGAAACTGGTATTTGTTTTGGCGGTGGTCAATTAGGGATTGGAGAGATTTTCTGCTATAAAGAAATTGGGACAACTCTTCCACCCTGTTTATCTGGACCAGCCAATGATTCAATTTGTGGAGCTTTTCCATTAATTATTGGAGATCCATTTTTAAGTGGCGACAATTCCTATGCTACTATGAATGATGATAAAGATTCTAATGTAATAGTATCTGGTTTTGGATGTTCAATTCCTAATAATACTTTATGGTACACCTACACAGCATCGATGTCTAGGGATATTACTATCGTATGTTATTCTCCTATCTCACAAGGGCTAGATACCTGGATAGGTGTTTTCCATGCGGTGTCATGTACAGATTCTTTGTTAAACGGAACTTGCTATGGAGGGCCTAATGGCTTAGGCGATACAGTAAGAATTATCCTTCCTGTTGACTCAGGATTCACTTATTATTTCATGATTGATGGAGATAATGGTTCGGTAGGTGAATTTAAAATAGGACTTGAAAAAAGTACGACATTCCCAGTTAATGATACAATTTGTGGAGCTTTAAATTTAGTTTTGGATTCAACTTTTATCTCTGGGAATACTGCAGATGCTCAAGGTTCAGATCCCTCCGATAGTGACGTTGCTAATGCTGGATATAATTGTGGTATACCCAACAATACCGAATGGTTTAAATTTAGTCCTGCTTTAAGTGATTCTTTTGATTTAGCTATGAGCGCCAATGGACTTGGTCTATCGTCATGGATTGGAGAATTCAGAACACTAACATCAACAACAGATTGTCATTGGCCTTTATTTTTCGAACAATGTTTATCAGGAACGAACAATACTTTTGGCGACAGTGCGACTAATAGAATCTATTTATCAAATAGCTATGCCTATTTTTTTATGATTGATGGGTTCTCTAATTCAAAGGGTGATTTCAGTATAGGAATTAAATCGGTAACACATGTTGGAGTAAGTGAATTCGTAAGTAATATTCGTTCATTATCTATTTATCCAAATCCTGTTACTGATGAATTGAATATTAATTACAATTTCTTTAATGCAGAAAATGTAGAATTTCAATTGCTTGATTTAACTGGTCGTGTATTATTAAACAATTCCGATTCCAATATAAAAAATGGCATCAAGACGATTAATGTAAAGAATTTAAAAAGTGGAATGTATTTACTTCGTCTTTCAAGTGTTAATGGAAATTGTAGCAGAAAAATAATGGTACAAAGATAATTCGTAAAAAAGATTTAATAATATTTTCAATTAAGAAACAAAACTAAAACCCCCAATAGAAATTTGAAAATTTCTATTGGGGGTTTTTAATATATTAGTTTCTTAAACTAATTGTAATTTATTTAGTTAATGTAATTTTTTTCGAATAAGTAAAATCTGGAGAAGTTACATGTAGAATTAAATCCCACATACGACCCTTTTCTTTTGATATTGAGAGAGTTATATTTAAATATTTTTTAACGTTTCAACACTTTTTATTATGACGATTGAACGCCATCAAAAAAAAATCTTAAAAAGAGATTAATTTCCCTAATTTTGAAATCTTGAAAAATCAATAACTTAAAACATACTATGAAAAAAAAACTTACAATTAAGAAAGCCATATTGGCATTTTTGATAATTTTTTCATTCTTGAGCAATTCCTCAATGGCTCAGAATGATCACCGTGCTAAACCTGTAAAGGCGTCTTTTAAATTAAAAATTAAGGATCAACCTACTTTTACAGTTGCCAAAAGCACTAGCCTAGTGGGATGCAGTGTAGATTCAGCACAAAATGGATTTTATTCCTTTTTGGATTCTACTGGAACACAATTTAACTCTTACTTATGCGGAGCTAATGATAGCGTATCAGGTACAGTTGCCAATGGATTTGCATTTTATGATGGAGATGGCTACAAAATAAAACTTATCCAAGGAAGTCAAGTAACGTTTAGTGTTGGGGCAGATAGTTGTGCCGTACATCCAGTTTCTTTAACACTATGCGATAGTGCAAATGTTCCAATCCCCGGAGCTTACG
>JANXSD010000155.1 GCA_025352785.1 Bacteroidota bacterium | reverse complement strand
CCAAAGATACGATGTAATTTTTTTATCAAAACGATTTAAAAAATCGTTGCATAGCCTTTGCCTACGGAACTATTTTTTTAAGAAGTATTGATGAAAAAGGACAAGTAGATTGGACTAAAATATATTGGCTGTTGGTATTATTCTTAAAATATTGAATTGGCATGAAACACAAAGTAAGTAACGTTCCAGTAAGTAGGCGTAAAATAAAATAGTGGGGATTAACAATATTAAAATGTTTTGAATCAGCTAGCGTTTATAGATTAACATTTTTCATTTTTACAATTTTCGTTTTCCCTTTCAATTTCAATAGTGATGTGATGAATGTTTTTGTGTTCTAATTCATGTTTAAGCTGATGTTTTATTTTATGTTCATGTTCTGTAGGTAGGCTGTTTTCTAAAACAAGATGCGCTGTTAAAGCGTTTTCGGTAGTGCTTATAGCCCAGATATGAATGTGATGTAAATTCTTTACGCCAACGATTTTTTCTGCTGCTGTTTTTATTTCTTCTACGCTTATATTTTCGGGAACGCCGTCAAGCGATAAACGTAAACTGTCTTTGAGTAAACGCCAGGTAGAAAGAATAATAACAATTGCAATCACGATACTTAAAATAGAGTCAATCCAAAACCACTTTGTGTAATAAATGACAATTCCTCCTATCACTAATCCTAATGATACAATTGCATCACTCATTAAGTGTAAGTATGCAGATTTAATATTCAGGTCTTTATCTTTATCACGAAGAAATAGTAATGCCGTTACGGTATTGATAACGATTCCTATTGCGGCAACCATAGAAATTGTTAGTCCTTGAATGGGTTCCGGATTGAGAAAACGATGAACCGCCTCATAGACTATTGCTCCAATAGAAACTAATAAAATCATTGCATTAAAAAGTGCTACTAGGATAGACGTTTTGCGATATCCATAAGTGTATTGTTCATTTGATTTTACCTTCAGTAAACGAAAAGCGAGGAGTGAAAGCGCTAATGCACCAACATCTGCTAGGTTATGCCCAGCATCACTTAATAAGGAGAGAGAATGAATGGAAAGACCTACAATTACTTCAATGATTACGAATATAAAATTTAAAACAATGCCAATAATAAATGCTTTATTTACGTTGGTGAGAGGCATCGCATGGTCATGAGAATGTGTATGGATTTCCATTTATATTTTTCTAATTGAACTTAGATATTCTTTTGTTGCTACTTTTTTCAAGTTGCTGAATTTCTTATTGTATGAATTGAAAATAGAGTAAGGCTGTTGCTGCAAATGTCATAAAAAGAAAAGTGATAACGCCTAAAATATTAGATAGTTTGCTATTGGTGAATTCTCCCATAATCTGTTTGTTATTGCTTATATGTAAAATAATTGCTATTAAAACGGGCGAGGTTAATCCATACAAAACAGCGGTGTAAATAAGCGCTTGAATGGGACTGATGCCAATACTATCTAACGATAAACCAATAAGCAATGAAACAACAATAGTAATGTAAAACCCTTTTGCTTCATTAAATTTTTTATCAAGACCTAATTTCCAACCAAACGTCTCTGCTAACATATAGGATTGCGAGCCCGCTAAAACAGGGATTGCAATCAATCCTGTTCCTAAAATTCCGATTGCGAAAATTAAATAGGTGAGTTTTCCTGCTAAAGGTTCTAATGCTTTTGCAGCTTGTTCTACAGTATCAATTTGTTTTATTCCCGCACTAAAAAGCACAGTACCTGTAGTAAGAATGATAAAGAACATTACAAGATTTGAGAATAACATTCCGAAATTTACATCCGTTTTCATGTTATCAAGTATTTGTTTGTTGACAAAAACTTTTCTTTTTTTATGTGCTATATCTTCGGCCTCCATTGTGGCTTGCCAAAAGAAAAGATAGGGTGAGATAGTAGTGCCAAGAATAGCGACTAAGATGGAAATAAATTCTTTGTTGAATTGAATAGAGGGAATGAATGTGCTTTTTAAAACAGCCGTCCAATTTTGCTTTACCAAAAAGGGAACGATAAAATAAAGCAACAGAGAAAGGCAAAGCCATCGTAAAATCAATGCTAATTTTTGATAGGGATATTTAATGATGATAAAAATTAGGATGCCTGTGATAACGATACAAAAAACAGAAACTGCGATGGAAGGAATGAGCATGTGCGCTACTGCTCCCATGCCTTGTATGTCTGCACCGATATTAAAAGTGATTGCAGGAAAACTAAATAAAATCATAGTGTATAAAACAGCTTTTGGATAATGATTTTTTAAAGTTACTGTTAAACCTGCTTCAGTTACTATTCCAATACGGGCACACATGCCCTGAATAGCTGCCATTAGAGGAAATGTGAGTAATGCAGTCCACAGTGTAGCGTAACCAAAACTTGCACCTGCCTGACTGTAAGTAGCGATGCCGGAAGGGTCATCATCACTTGCGCCAGTAACTAATCCCGGGCCTAAAACACGAAGGGCTTTTTTAATTTTTACTGAAAACTTTGTTGTAGTGTTCATGTAATTTTTTTGTTAAAGTTCGTTTTTAAATAATATCAATTGCCACCAAAGATATTAAAGTACTGAAAGTGAAAAGTAACAATTGGACGCCGAAAGTTGAATTGTATAAGTCTAAAACCAAATATATTTATAGTTTAGTCCAAAAATACGAAGTGGTTTTTATCAAGCCGATTTTTTAAAATCAATGTTTATTCATGCCTATAGAACTATTTTTTAATTAGTAAAGATGAAAATGAGCTAGTATATTGGATTAAATTACTCAATTTTTTTCGACAGTTTTTTATTCTGTTTTTATAGTAAAGAAGCACCCAAAATTTTTGTTTTATATAATGTACTTTTCCAATGATAGTTGGTTTCACTCATTTTTGAAATTCACCTATTCTTCCTCTGCTGCATTTTTCATCTTCATTAATAAAGTATAGGCTCCACTAATTACGAAAGTTTTATTTCTTATACCAGTGCTGTCGGCAAAGTTTATTTGGGTGAATCCGTTCTCGTTGTTCTGTGTGGTAACTTCTTGCATTTCATATTTATTATTTTCGGATTGTGTGAAAACATATTGCTTGCCTTCAAAGCGAACCAAGCCATCATTGGGAATTACAAAAGCGTTGTTGGTGGCTACTTCTACTTCTGCATTCATATACATTCCTGGTATTAAACTTTTATCATATTGTTGAAAATGGCTTTGTACTTGAATCGTTCTTTCTGGTGTAACATCTTTTCCAATTAAAATAATTTCGCAGATATATTTTTTGTCGGGGTTGGAATTATTGTAAGCAAATATTTTTTGACCTATGGTAATTTTATCTAAATCTTTTTCAAAGATGGTAAGGGTTAAATGAATATCGGAAGGGTTCACCAACTCAAACAATACATCAGTTGGCATTACATATTTGCCAATGTTCTGTTTTACTTGTGTAACAAAACCATCAATTGGTGAATTGATGTTGATACTTTTTGAAATGTTGTTTTCATTGAGATTGATTGGATTTATGCCAATCAATTTCAATTTTTCTTCTAAAGATTTAATAAGAATTTTTTGAGAGAGATACTCGGTTTCTGCGTTTTGAAAAACTTTGTCACTGCTGGCTTTGCTTTGATTCAATTCTTTTTGTCGATTGTATTCTGCTTCAATGGACGTGAAATGAACTTTTGCCGTTAAATAGTCTTGTTGCAATTGAATATATTGCGGGTCTTCCATAATGGCGATTACTTCACCCTTACTTATATGCATTCCAGCAAGGAGTTTTGTCGAGCGTAAGTAGCCACCCATAGGAACGCTAACGGATACCATGTTTTGAGGAGGAACCTCAATTTTCCCATTCACTTTTAAGAGCGAAGAAATGTTTCGTTGTTCAATTTTTCCTGTTTTGATCTCTGAATTTTTAACTTGGGCATCTGTAAGTTCAACGGTTGTTTCGCTTGGTGCTTCTTCTGTTTTTTGTTCTGCGTTTTTCTTGTTTCCACAAGATGTGAGTATTGAAAACGCTATTGCTATGATGATATATTTTTTCATTGTTGTGAATTATTTAGAAGTTAAAAAGATGAGTTGAATGATTGTTTGATTGAGGTCTTTTACAGCATCAACATAATTACTTTGAATAGTTGCAGCATTGTTCACAAGCATCGTCCACTCCAAATAATTGATTTCGCCATTTGCAAATTGCTGGTTGGCTGTTTTGATAATAGTAGTTGCATTTTGCAAGGCATTATTCTCAAAATATTTTACAGTTTCACTTTGTGTATGATACTCTTTGTAAGCTGCTTCATAGTCTGTTTTTAAAGTCGTTAATCCCAACTGGTAATTGTTTTCAGAAATCTGTTGAAGAATTTTAGCCGAGCCGATTTTTCCTTTTTGTGAAAAGAAAAATAGTGGAACACCAATTCCAATTTGAACGGAACTAAAACGATAGGATTTTGGATATGCCACATCATTAGATCCTGTTCCTTGTATACTTTGATTGTAATAACCAAAATTCAAGTCGGGAAGTAGTTTGGAGGATTCTAGTCGTTTATTGACTAATGCAATTTTATTTTGTTGTTCCAACACCATTATCTGTGGATGATTATTAATTGCAGTAGTGTCAAGTGATATTATTAAAGTAATTTTTGGATTTTCAACTGATGGTATACAAATGGTTTGTGTATTCAGCAACAGCTGAAATTGAAGTTGCATAATTTCAATATCGTTCTTCAGTTGGTTTAACTGAATTGCAATTTGTCCCCGTTGTGTTTCGGCTGTTTTTTTTTCTAAAATGTTGCTTTCGCCTTTGGCGAAACGCAAGGTTGCTTTATCTAAAAATGAAGCATACACGCTATCATTCTGCATCAATATTTTTTTCTTCTCACTTAAATAAATCAGTAAGTAAAAAACATCGCTAACTTGTTTTTTCAACTCCGCTTCTTTTACTGAAATCTTCAACACACTGCTTTTGTAAGTCTCGTTTTGCAGTGACTTTTGTTTTGCATAAATAGTTGGGAAACTGATGGATTGAGAAATTCCAAACTTAGTATCCTTGTAAAAGGAATTTATTTGCCCGTATTCACCCGTGAGATTTGTTTGCGGAATGTCAACGGACGCGGCTTTTAGTTGCTTTTGATATGCTGTATTCAAGATTTCATTCTTTACAGTCAAGTTGTTTTTTAATGCAGTATCAATTGCTGTTTGCAAAGTGATTGGCGTTTGTCCGTTTACATTGCGAAAAGAAAAAACGGTGAGCAATAAAATTGTCACAACGACTGTTGTGTTTCCATTTGCTGATTTTTTCTTTCCTATTTTCTCAAACAGTATATAGAGAATTGGTAAAACAAAGAGTGTGAGGAAGGTTGCTATTAAAAGTCCACCGATTACAACGGTTGCTAAAGGTCGTTGAACTTCTGCTCCTGCTCCGTTACTTAATGCCATAGGTAAAAAACCAAGTGAAGCAACAAAGGCTGTCATTAGTACTGGACGCAAACGGTGTTTCGTTCCAAGTAAAACAATTTGTTTGGTGTCGGTTTCGCCTTCGCTTTTTATTCGGTTAAATTCCGCAATCAACACAATTCCATTAAGCACCGCTACACCAAACAATGCAATGAAACCAATTCCAGCACTGATGCTGAAAGGCATTCCTCTCATATATAGAAATAAAATTCCACCAATGGCAGATAAAGGAATTGCTGAATAGATAAGTAGCCCTTGTTTGATAGATCCGAAAGCGAAATAGAGAAACAAGAAAATTAATAGCAATGAAAGTGGAACTGCAAGTGACAATCTTTTTTTTGCTGCGATTAAATTTTCAAATGCGCCACCGTAAGTGACATAATAACCCGTTGGCAAATGCAAGTTGGTTTTAATTTTTGCTTCCAAATCTTTTACGATACTTTGAACATCTCTACCTTTTACATTGAATCCTACTATAATTCTACGCTTCGCATCTTCTCTTTGAATTTGACTTACACTTTCCTTAATGGAAACATCGGCAACTTGGTAGAGTGGGATTTGCGTTCCCTTTGGAGTTGGGATTAATAGATTTTGTACGTCTTCTAAACTCTGACGGTTCTCCCCAGCTAGACGAACCACCAAATCAAAACGTTTTTCATCTTCGTAAACTTGCCCGCTGCTTTGACCTGCAAAGGCGGTGTTCACTACTCGGTTGATGTCGGAAATATTTAAACCGTATTGAGCAATAATGTTGCGTTTGTAAGTAATAATGAGTTGTGGCAAACCGTCAATGGGTTCCACATAAATATTTTCTGCCCCATCAATTTTACTTGCGATATTACCCAACAGTTTAGAGTATCTTGAAAGTGTGTCTAAGTTTTCTCCAAAAATTTTACATACCACATCTTGTTTTGCACCGGTCATCAATTCATTAAATCGCATGGCAACTGGAAATTGAAAACTATAAGTAACGCCGGGAATGTCTTGCAATGCTTTATTCATTTTCTCCGAAAGTTCGTCCCATGATTTCGCAGAAATCCATTCGTTTTTATCTTTCAACACAATAATTAAGTCGGCTGCTTCCATTGGCATGGGGTCAGTTGGAATTTCTCCACTACCGATTTTTCCGACTACCTTCTCTACTTCTGGGAATTTATTTTTTAAGATGTGAGCTGCTTTCATACAAGCATCAGCAGTGATAGTGATGTTGCTTCCTGTAAGCACTCTTGTTTCTACTGCATAATCTCCTTCGGGTAGTTCGGGAATAAATTCTCCGCCCATTTTTGAGAAAATATAAAATGAAATTAGCAAAAGGGAAATTGAAATCCCGATTACTGTTTTCGGAAAATTTAAAACGTGGCTTAAATATTTTTGATGAATTTTTATGAAGTATTCCATCATTCTATCAGAGATATTTTTTTTGTGAGAAATATTTTTGTTTAGAAATAATGCACTCATCATTGGAATGTAAGTGAGGGAAAGAATGAATGCACCCAACAATGCGAAAGCAACTGTTTGTGCCATTGGCTTAAACATTTTTCCTTCAATCCCTTCAAGTGTAAAAATGGGTAAGTAAACAATCAAAATAATTATTTGCCCGAACACTGCACTGTTCATCATTCTGCTTGCCGAACGGTTTACAGTGTCGTCCATTTCGTTTTGATTTATAGTTGCAAGTGTTCCTGTTTTTTTTCCGCGAACTAAACTGTGCATCACAGCTTCTACAATAATTACTGCACCATCCACAATTAAACCGAAATCTAAAGCTCCTAAACTCATGAGGTTTCCGCTAACGCCAAACATATTCATCATGATTACGGCAAATAACATAGCCAAAGGAATTACCGATGCTACTAAAATCCCTGCTCTGAAATTTCCTAAAAACAAAACCAAAACAAAAATCACAATCAATGCTCCTTCCATTAAATTTTTTGAAACTGTACTGATGGCATTGTTTACCATCTTTGTCCTATCTAAATATGGTTCTATGATAACTCCTTCTGGTAATGTTTTTTCAATTTGTGCGATGCGTTCTTTTACATTCTTAATTACCTGACTGCTGTTACCACCTTTTAGCATCATTACTACAGCACCTACAACTTCACCTTCATCGTTGTAAGTCATGGCACCATAACGAATGGCATTACTAATTCGAACTTCTGCAACATCATTTATTAAAAGCGGTGTACCGTTGGAAGTGTTTTTTACAACAATATTTTTTATATCGTCTATGTTCCCAATCAAACCTTCACTTCGAATATAAAGTACTGTTGATTTTTTTTCTATGTATGCACCGCCAGTATTTTCATTGTTATTTTCTAAAGAAGTGAACACATCATTTATTGTGATGTTTAATGATTTTAATTTATTTACGTCAACTGCAATTTCATATTGTTTTAACTTTCCGCCAAAGCCACTTACATCTGCAACTCCTTTCACACCTAATAATTGTCTGCGAACAATCCAATCTTGAATAGTTCTTAATTCTGTTTCATCATATTTTGTTTCATAACCATGTTTTGCTCTTACTACATATTGATAAATTTCTCCCAAGCCCGTTGTTACTGGTGCTAACTCAGGTGATCCAACTCCCTTTGGAATTTGCTCTTGTGCTTGTTTTAATCTTTCTGTCACTTGCTGCCTTGCCCAATAAATATCCACATTATCATCAAACACAATTGTGATAAGTGATAATCCAAATCGTGAAAAACTACGAATTTCTTTTAAACCAGGAATATTGCTATTTGCTTGTTCTATGGGAAATGTGATGAGCCGTTCAATGTCGGGCGCTCCTAACGAAGGTGCAACAGTTATCACTTGCACTTGATTGTCGGTGATGTCAGGTACTGCATCAATTGGTAGTTTTGTTATTTGGTAACTCCCGTACCCAATGAGGGCAACTAAGAATAAGCCAATGATGAGTTTGTTCTTTATAGAGAACGCAATTATTTTATTAAGCATAATGTTGAGTTAATGAAATACAAGTACACGGACGGAGTATTAACCCCGTCAAGTTTTTTTTGTCCACTAAAGGACACTTAAAGATTCGTTAACTAAGCTTGGGCGGTTGCCAAATGAAAGAATACTCTTCTGTGAAAAAGTGGGTAAAGAGAGTAGAAAATTCTTGTTCAGAAAATTGTAAAATAATACTGAAAGAGGGGATATGTAATGTCGTCATTGCTGTATAACAACATGAGCAAAAACAAAAAGGACTGCAAATGTCGTTGTCGGATTGGTGATGGTCTTTTGCTGTTTGAAAAGTTGTAGGATTATCTTGTTGATGTGAATTACAAGAGTCGTTACAAGGCAATAGTATGAGAACCGACATAAATGTTGCCAACAGTGCTGCTATGTAGTTCTTGAATTTCACAGACGCAAAGATATGTATTTGAAATCATCAATCAATTAATTAATTAGAGTCCATTTGCCTGCATTTTAATCTCTTCATGATAACGGTGGCATCTTTAAATCATCATCCACGATTCTGACCTGGGTAGCACATCGCTTTCCGATGTGAGTGCGCGAAGGAATATTAATATTTCACTTCGAAAAAAAAATTTCAAATTGTCTGAACCATGATTAAAGTGATTACTATGATTAAAATGATTAACAGCATTAGTTCACAGATTCCGAATTAGATTTTTCTCAATTAGCAAACTATAAAGTGATACCAAAAACCTAACAGCAACATCATAAGAAAATAACAACGGGGAGGGGGAAATTATCAAACCTAAAAAATTTCCGCCTCAGCTTGCGAACAATAAACTTGTTGCAATAGAAATATTTGGAGTAAAGATAAATCGTTTGCAAAAAATAACATGCCGCAAGGTGCAGCGGACAATTTTTAATGGTTGGTGGCCTCCGCGGCCCCAGAGCGGTTCGCTAGATATGATGTTACCACTACCTAACAATGAGTCGCTAGCGACGAAGATGAAACTATTTTTTTAATTCATTTCCATTTAACGGCATTGGCATATTGGCATATTGCCACATTGGCATATTGATTTCCGCTGTGAGAGCATGAAGGAATTTTAATATTCCACAATTCAGAATTTCATTTTGAAAAAGTATCTTCCTTCGAATGAGTTTAATTTCCCATTCTATATTGATTTCAAAAAAAGCAAATTTTCGTGTTCCAACTTTTTTTGTTCATTTCTTTTTTACGCAAAAAAGAAACGAACCAAAGAAAAAGGCGCCAGCATAACCAACCAACAATTAAACATTATACTAACTACAATGGCAATTAAGTGAAATACAAAATACAGTGGTTTCTATTTTCTGCATCGGTACATCAATTGTTGGTTCGCTCGTATGCTGGACCCCAACCGCACTCTCAATGTATAAATTGTTGAAATTGAAAAATTCATTTTTTTTAAATTCGTAATTCGTAATTTTTAATTTATTGGTGGCTTCCACGAAAGAGATCGAGAAAGCACATGCTAACCTATTGATTCTTTAAAATCTTTAATTTATTTCACTTAAAGTCATTTTCAAATTCAAATTTTACAATCATCCAATCACCAAATTTTCAAATCATTTCATTGGCACATTGGCACATTAGCATATTGGCATATTGTTTTTATTTCATTTTCAAATCAGTTCATTGGCACATTAGCATATTGGCACATTAGCACATTCTTTTTCCTTACTTTCGCAGCATTATGATACAAGAGCAATTAAAGGAACTTTCCGATCGTGTTGAAGCTCTGAGGAGGCATCTTTGACGTCGATAACCGTCTTCAACAAATAGCTCAGGAAGAGCAACTCACACATGCTGCAGATTTTTGGGATGATCCAAAACGTGCAGAGCAAATTCTAAAAAATATCAATTTAAAGAAAGATTGGACCAACGCATTCACTTTTGTGGAAAGCACTGTCGCTGATCTGGCCGTATTATTTGATTTTTATAAAGCAGGCGAAGGCACCGAGCAAGAGGTCGATCAGCATTTTGCAGAAACCATCAAAGTACTTGACGCTCTTGAATTTAAAAACATGTTAAGTGGGGAGGAAGATCGTTTAAGCGCTGTGCTGACGATAAACTCAGGTGCGGGGGGAACAGAAAGTCAAGATTGGGCTTCCATACTTCTGCGCATGTATTTACGTTGGGCAGAACGACATGGCTATAAAGTTTCTGAAATCGATTATCAAGATGGTGATGGTGCAGGAATCAAGTCTGCTACTTACGAAATAGAAGGACTGTATGCTTTCGGCTATCTGAAAAGTGAAAGTGGCGTACATCGTTTAGTGCGCATCTCTCCGTTCGATTCTAATGCACGCCGACATACCTCTTTTGCTTCTGTGTATGCTTATCCGTTAATCGATGACGACATCCATATTGAAATCAAAGATGCAGATATCAGTTGGCAAACATCACGCTCTGGTGGAGCAGGTGGACAAAACGTTAACAAAGTAGAGACGAAAGTGCAATTAACGCATCACCCAACGGGAATTGTTGTTATTTGTCAGAAAGAAAGAACGCAAGGTGGTAATAAGGAACGTGCGATGAATATGTTGAAATCGCAGTTGTATGAACTGGAATTGCGAAAGCAAAATGAAGCCAAAGCAATGACGGAAAGTTCTAAGAAAAAGATAGAATGGGGAAGTCAGATTCGTAGTTATGTTTTGCACCCATATAAATTGGTAAAAGATAATCGTACAGATTATGAAACATCGGATACAGGAGCTGTTCTTGATGGTGAAATCGATGAATTCATCAAAGCATATCTCATGGAATACAGTGGTGAACAAAAATAAATTGTAGAATCATCTTTCAGTGAGAAGGTGTATTGAAATTGTTATAATAAAAATTTGAAAAATAAATAGTGTATCATGTCACAAGTAAGAATTGAAAAAGATACAATGGGAAATGTTGAAGTTCCTGTTGATGTATATTGGGGAGCACAAACGCAACGCTCTATTGAAAATTTCAAAATAGCGCAAGACATCAACAAGATGCCTCGTGAAATAATCAGAGCATTTGCAATTTTGAAAAAGGCGGCAGCTATCACAAATTTTGAAGCTGGCATTTTGCCAAAAGATAAATCGGATATTATCGGTCAAGTGTGTGATGAAATAGTAGATGGTAAATTAGATGATCAATTTCCACTAGTGGTGTGGCAAACGGGTTCGGGTACGCAGAGTAATATGAATGTGAACGAAGTAGTTGCTTATCGCGCTCATGTGATTGTTGGTGGAAGTTTGATGGATGAAAAAAAGTCAATTCATCCGAACGATGATGTAAATAAATCACAATCATCCAACGATACTTTTCCAACAGCAATGCATATTGCTGCCTATAAAATTTTAGTAGAGTGTACTATTCCAGGTATCATCAAACTAAGAGATACATTGGCTGCAAAGTCGAAGGAGTTTATGAGTGTAGTAAAAATTGGACGTACACATTTGATGGATGCTACGCCACTCACGCTCGGACAAGAAATCAGTGGATATGTATCACAACTTGATCATGGTTTGAGGGCCATCAATCATACGCTTCCTCATTTGGCAGAACTTGCATTGGGAGGTACTGCAGTGGGAACAGGAATTAATACCCCTCAAGGATATTCAGAAAATGTTGCTTCGAATATTGCTAAACTTACGGGTCTTCCTTTTATCACTGCCGAAAATAAATTTGAAGCATTAGCAGCACACGATGCAATTGTAGAAACACATGGCGCATTAAAAACAGTAGCAGTGAGTATCATGAAAATTGCGAACGATATTCGTTTACTTGCTTCTGGTCCACGTTGTGGCATTGGTGAATTACATATTCCAGATAACGAACCTGGCTCTTCTATCATGCCAGGAAAAGTAAACCCTACACAATGTGAAGCAATGACGATGATCGCTGCTCAAGTATTAGGGAATGATGTCACCATCAATATCGGTGGAGCGTCAGGTCATTTTGAATTAAATGTTTTTAAGCCAGTAATGATTTATAATTTTCTGCATTCAGCACGATTGATTGGTGATGCATGCGTTTCGTTCAATGATAAGTGTGCAATCGGTATACAACCAATTTATGAAAACATTAAAAATAATTTGAATAATTCATTAATGTTGGTAACAGCATTGAATACCCATATTGGATATTACAAAGCTGCGGAAATTGCACAAACAGCACATCGCAATGGCAAAACATTAAAAGATACTGCTATTGCATTAGGCTATTTAACATCCGAACAATTCGACCTATGGGTAGACCCAACAAAAATGGTAGGATTTATTTAATTACAAATTACGTGACGTAATTTGTAATTCGTAATTTAGTTTAAAACATGTCTACAATTATCCGCAATGCAAAAATCGTAAACGAAGGAACAATTCGTGAGGCAGATCTATGGATTAAAGATGGCAAAATTGAAAGGATAGGGCAGATTCCTAACGACATTATTTACGATAAGGAAATCGATGCAAACGGACTTTATTTATTGCCTGGAGCCATTGATGATCAAGTACATTTTCGTGAACCAGGATTAACGTATAAGGGCGAAATTTATACAGAAGCTAAAGCAGCCGTTGCAGGTGGCATCACTTCTTTTATGGAAATGCCCAATACCGTTCCTCCAGCTACTTCAATTGAGTTACTCGAAAAAAAATACACTCGAGCAGCAAATTGTTCATTGGCAAATTATTCCTTTTTTTTAGGAACAACAAATACAAATTTATCAGAGCTGTTAAAACTCGATCCATTAAAAAATTGTGGTGTTAAAATTTTTATGGGATCATCAACAGGCGACATGGTGATAGATGATGCGAATGCCTTAGAATCCATATTTAAAAATGTAGAGATGCTCATCGCAACGCATTGCGAAGTTGATCCCATGATAAAACAAAATGCGGAAATTTTTCGTGTGCAATATGGTGAGGATGTTCCGATGAAATATCATGCTCAAATTAGAAGTGCTGAAGCGTGTTACGCATCTTCAGTAATAGCAATTGATCTTGCTAAAAAATACAATTCACGATTACATATTTTACATATCTCTACAGCAATAGAAACTGATTTGTTTCGTAATGATATTCCTTTAAATGAAAAGAGAATTACAGCAGAAGCATGCATTCATCACTTATGGTTTACCGACGCAGATTATGAGCGATTAGGAGGACTAATAAAATGGAATCCTGCTGTCAAAACAATTGCCGATCGTGATGCTATTCGTAAGGCGGTTCTAGATAATCGTATAGATGTCATTGCTACAGATCATGCTCCACATACGCTAGAGGAAAAAAAACAATCGTATTTCAAATGTCCTTCCGGAGGACCACTCGTTCAACATGCTGTAGTGGCGATGTTGGAAGGAGTGAAAGAGGGCTGGATCACTCTTGAACGTGTGGTCGAAAAGATGGCGCATGCACCTGCAATATGTTTGCAAGTGGCCGAACGTGGATTTATAAGAGAAGGTTATTGCGCCGATCTGGTATTGGTAAATCTAAATAAACCATGGACTGTTCAAAAGGATAATATTTTATACAAATGTGGATGGTCGCCATTCGAAGGCGTGGAATTTCATTCTGTTATAGAAAAGACTTTTGTGAATGGAAATCTAGTTTATGATAATGGAATATTTAATGAAACCCATTTTGGACAACGATTACAATTTAAACGCAATTGAAATGAAATACCAACTTAAAAATAAAATATGTTTATTGCTACTCATGTCGATTACTATTTTTTCATGTAGCAAAAAGACAGAAAAAATTCCTGCTGATATTTTATCTCAAAAAAAGATGATAGAAGTATTAACAGATATTCAAATTGCAGAAGCAGGTATACAATTAAGAAATTCGACTCCTTCAGATAGTGTTAGTAGCTTAGCTATTTCTGAATATAAATATGTTTTTGAAAAGAATCATATTACTGATAGCATCTTTAAAAAAAGTTTTTCATACTATACTTTGCATCCTAATATAATGTCGGATATGTATAAAGAAGTGATAACAACATTAAGCAAACGTCAAGCAGAATTAAATAAATCGAAATGACGATTTACTATTAAATGTATTTATGATTTGGTATAAATGTTACTTCATAAAAAAATCCCTTAACAATTCGTTAAGGGATTTTTTTATGAAATTTATTTTTTAAGATACTTATCTAGCCAATCAAAATAAACGCGTTGCCAGAGAATACTATTTTGTGGTTTTTGAACCCAGTGTCCTTCGTCAGGGAAGCAGAAGAATCGTGCTGGAATATCTTGTAATCGAGCTGCTGAAAACGCTTCCATTCCTTGTCCTAGTGGAACACGAAAATCTTTTTCGTTATGAATAACTAAAATCGGGGTGTCCCAGTTTTTTACGAAGTCGATAGGAGAAAATTGCGTATAGCTTTTGGGAGTGGGCGTTTGCCAATAAGGCCCACCTAAATCATAATCTGGAAACCACGTTTCTTCCGTTGTTCCATACATGCTTTTTAAATCAAATACACCGCAATGTGCTATGAATGTTTTAAAACGTTTTTCATGATGTCCAGCAAGCCAATATACGGAGTAACCTCCAAAACTTGCACCTACAGCACCTAAACGATCTTTATTTACATAAGGCTCTTTGCATGCATCATCAATTGCAGAAAGATAATCCTTCATACATTGACCTCCCCAATCTCCAGAAATTTCTTGATTCCATTCAGTACCAAAAGAAGGCAATCCTCTACGGTTTGGCGCAACAATGATGTAACCGTTCGCAGCCATTAATTGAAAGTTCCATCGGTAAGAGAAAAACTGACTAACCGTACTTTGAGGCCCACCTTGACAATATAAAAGGGTAGGATATTTTTTTGCTGGGTCAAAATCAGGAGGGTAAATAACCCAAGTAAGAATTTGTTTTCCATCAGTTGCTGTTACCATTCGCTTCACTACTTTACCCATTTTGATAGGGTCAAGTAATTCTTTATTCGTAAATGTTAATTGCGAGGAAGTGCCATCTTTTAAATTTATTTTGAATAATTCTGTAGGCATACTTATCGACATCATCGCAGTAACCATCGTAGTTGTTTTACCAACTGTTGCAAAAGTGAATGCTTGTTGATCACCAATATCATTCGTAATTTGACGAATAGGTTTCGGATTTTTGGTATCTAAATCAAGCGACCATAATTGATCGGTAGCATTAATTCCGCAAACGAAATAAATCATTTTACCATCAGCACTCCATTCGGCATTGTCTACCGAATAATCAAAACCTTTTGTCAGTTCAACTTTCTGATTTGTTTTGAAATCTAACTGCATGATACGATTACGATCAGCTTCATAAATGGCAGTTGCCATACTTAACCATTGCAACTTTGTTCCATCAGGAGAAAAACGAGGATTAACATCATACCCTAAAATTCCTTCAGAAATATTTGTTGTTTTCTTATTTGCAATTTCGTACAAATAAACATCAGAGTTTGTACTCACTGCATACGCTTTTCCGAAAAGTTTTTTACAAGTATATGCAACAAATTTTCCATCAGGACTCCAGGTGATTTGCTCTTCACCACCATTAGGTTGCAAAGGAGTATCGTAACGCTCCTTCGGCTGAAGATCGATTATCTGTCCAACAATTTTGCCATTGTCATATCCAACAATTTGTACGTGACTATACGCGCCGTCTTCCCAACTTGTCCAGTGGCGATACATTAAATCATCGTAAATTCTACCTGTAGCTTTTGGTAAGTCTGGATAAAGATCTTGTGTGGTCTTATCAACTTTAACATCAGAAGTAAACCAGATCATATTGCCAATTGGGGAATATTGAAAGTTGCTAATGTCAGAGGGAAAAGAACTTACTTGTACCCTTTGCGATCCATCAGCATTCATTTCCCAAAGTTGTGTTACGCCATCCTTGTCATTAGCAAGAAAACCAATCTTCTTGCCATCAGGTCTCCAACGTGCAGCACTCTCATCATCTTTACTTTTAGTAATATTTATTGCATCTCCACTTATCGTTGAAATAGAATAAATATCCGATTGTCCTTTGTTCTCAGCAACATCATAAGTGCGAACATTGTAAAGAACCGTTTTACCGTCAGCAGAAATCTTGGGGTCAGAAACACGTCCTAATTTCCATAATAATTCCGGAGTAAGTTTCTGCGCGTTTGAAAGCGTTGAAACGAAAACGAATAGTAAGATTATTATTTTCTTCATCCTTATTTTTTTAATACAGAAATATTTTATTTTAAATTGTTAGTTTCTATTTCTGAATTCTAAATTCAACACGACGATTTTTTGCTCGTCCTTCAGCAGTTTTATTGTCAGCAATAGGTTTCGTTTGTCCGAATCCTGTTGTTGTTAATTTTGATCCTTCAACAGATTTATTTGTAAGATAATTTTTTACTATTTCAGCACGTGATTGTGATAAGGTCATATTCTTTTCTGGAGATCCAACATTATCTGTATGGCCGTCAATATTCAATTTGTATTCGCTATGTGCAATCATCAATTTTGCAACATTATCCAGTATGCGTTTTGATCCTGATGTAAGCACATCTTTTCCAGTTTCAAATTGAATGTTCTCTTTAATTTCTTGTGCATTAGGAGTTGCGGATGATACTGGTGCAACTTCATTATCAACGGGTGTTGCAGGGCAACCGAAATTAAGCGCGATACCAAAAGTATCAGGGCATCTATCATCTTTATCAGGAATCCCATCTTTATCTCTGTCTGTTAATTCAGCAGCAGGGCAGCCATTTAATTCTTTAGTTCCAAAAACATCAGGACATTTATCATCCGCATCAGCAATGCCATCAGCATCTCTATCAGGACAACCTTTTAAAGCAACTAAACCAGCAACATCCGGACATTTATCAAGAGAATCGGTAACTAAGTCATTATCCCTATCAGGACATCCTTTCATCATCGCCGTTCCTTTTACATCCGGACAAGCATCTAAATAGTCTGCAATGCCATCTCCATCACGATCAAGTGGACAGCCTTTGTCATCAACCTTTACACCAATTTGTGTATTAGGACATTTGTCATTTTTATCAGAAACACCATCTTTATCTTCATCTTTTTGACCAGCGAAACTGTAGGTAAGTCCAACACTATGCATTAAAAAACCATCGTTGTTATATCGTACTTCACCATCTCGCTCATCATGATCACCATAAGCAAATGCCTCTTGTAAATGTAGATTGATACGATCAGTAATTTTTACACGGATACCTCCGCCAAAAGTTGCGAAAAAGTCAAGGCCTGGCACGATTTCATATTTCTTTGGATAATATGCAACACCAATTCCTCCTAAGATATAGGGTATGATGCGATTTTTATCAGAGTTGACAAGGTTGTAATTGAAATGAGCATTAAATTGGATTTGCTCGCCATGGAAACTTTTTAACTGGTTCTCTGTGTAACCGATATTTCCATACGTCGAATTGAGAACGAAATCAAAACGAGGTGTAACATACCAAGCAGCATTTAAACCGATATGGCCATACTTGGTCTGACTCATATCATAAAAGCCATTGCCAAGATCGCCATTATATTGCGTGAGACCGCCCAATACCCCTAAGGCAAAGGGACGATCTTGTGTTTGTGCCTTAACAGTGATGGCAAATAAGCTGAGTGTAATCCAGATTAATAAAACTTTTTTCATTATGGTTCAGGTTGTTAATTTCTCCCTTAAGGGGCGACAAATGTAGTTCCTATATCGCAATTTCTTTATTATAAATCATTTTTATCAAATGTGCTCGCTATTAGGAAAGGTAGAGATCTCTATTTTATTCATTTAAAATTATGATAATCAATGTTTTATGTCATTATTTGAAAAGTAAAACTCGTCAAATTTAACAAAGATTTTATACTGTTTTAACTCGCCAAAATGCTTATTTAAAACAATCTCGCAATTTTTGAATGCAATAACCATGAATTTTTTGAATTAATTTAGCAAATATCTTTTTTAAATCAGCGAGGCTAAACCGATTATGTAAAAGATTTTTGGCCTCAAAAACTCAAATGGTATAACCATTTTTAGAAAACTTCTTAACAACATATAGGAATGTACAAAGACACTTAATCCTACTTATCAATTTAATAAACGGAAACCAAGGCCTATTCGATATTTACTATCAACAATATATCTTTAAAAAAATGTAACCAATCTTTGTTTTACCGTAGAAGTATGTTATAGCTTTGTAATTCGTTCTTAAAATAAGCGTTCGTTATTCTTTAACGATCGCACTTATCTAGAAAGGTGGAGGGACTGAGCCCTATGAAACCTTGGCAACCCTGTATCGAATTATATTAGGATGAAATTACTACGACATCAAATTTCATTCTCACTATTCAATTAAGAAGGTGCCAATTCCTGCTCTTGCTTATGGTAAGAAAAGATAAGTGTCAGAAAATGTAGATCATCAATTATCATTAAATAAAAAGATACATCTCTTCTGGCATGCCAGAAGAGATTTTTTATTTTAAGGCATGCACTAATTACGTCAACATGAAACAACAATCTATTTACAAGGATCTTGAAAAACGCATTCTCATCATTGATGGTGCAATGGGAACAATGATTCAACAACATAAACTTGAAGAAGAAGATTATCGTGGAGAAAGATTTAAAACATGGCAACATGATTTGAAAGGAAATAATGATTTGTTGAGTTTAACACAACCAGAAATTATTCGTAGTATTCATCTCGAATATTTAAATGCTGGCGCAGATATCATCGAAACAAATACATTTAATTCACAACGGATTTCACTTGCAGATTATAAAATGGAATCGCTTGCTTATGAAATAAATTTTGAATCAGCAAAGCTTGCAAAGTCGGCTATCGAAGAGTATTATACTGTGAAGGGTAACACAATTACTAAGTATATTGCAGGTGCACTCGGACCAACAAATCGCACTGCCTCCTTATCGCCTGATGTAAATGATCCTGGTTTTCGTGCAGTAAGTTTTGATGATTTAGTGGAAGCTTACACAGAACAATTAAACGGTTTAATTGATGGTGGTGTAGATTTACTTTTGATAGAAACAATATTTGATACACTGAATGCAAAGGCCGCTCTTTATGCAATTCAAACTGTTCTGGAATCTCGTTCATTACAACTACCAATAATGATTTCAGGAACAATAACGGATGCAAGTGGAAGAACATTAAGTGGCCAAACAGTAGAAGCATTTTTGAATTCAATGTCGCATGTAAATCTTTTAAGTATTGGATTGAATTGCGCACTCGGCGCAAAAGAAATGCGTCCACACCTTGAAGAATTATCAGTAAAAGCGCCATTTTATATTAGCGCATATCCGAATGCAGGATTGCCAAATCAATTTGGTGAATACGATGAAACACCTCACGATATGGGGCATCAAATTGAAGATTTTTTAAAGAGTGGTTTCTTAAATATTGTTGGTGGATGTTGTGGCACAACACCAGATCATATTCGTGAAATAGCAGCACTCGCGAAAAATGTTTCTCCTCGCAAACGCCCACAACCAGATACCCTCCTTCACTTAAGTGGATTGGAAGCTGTTACCTTACGTCCTGAAAGTAATTTCATGAATATTGGCGAACGTACGAATGTTACGGGGAGTAGAAAATTTGCAAAATTAATTGCCGATAATGAATACGAAGAAGCATTAGCAATTGCACGTAATCAAGTAGAAGGCGGTGCTCAAGCTATCGATATAAATATGGACGAAGGAATGTTAGATTCTGAGAAAGCGATGGTGCGTTTTTTACACCTCGTGGCTTCCGAACCAGATATTTCAAAACTCCCAATCATGATTGATTCATCCAAATTTTTTGTGATCGAAGCAGGATTGAAATGTACACAAGGAAAAAGTATTGTAAATTCTATTTCTTTGAAAGAAGGAGAAGAATCATTTAT
>JANXSD010000158.1 GCA_025352785.1 Bacteroidota bacterium | reverse complement strand
GAGGATTCAATCATTACATCAGGCACATTAAAATTTAAAGGAATCTGCGCCGCCGATCTGCAAAAAGATAAAACCCAAATAAAAAGTATTATTTTTTTCATGATTTGCTTTTTAGATGTTAACTAACTTTAAATTAACTTATCACTTTTTTACTTCCTTTCATTTTTTACAATTGTTTTAGAAAATGAATTACAGCTTTCACTATCGATTTTTACGAAATAAATACCCTCATTAAGTTGTGATAATTCAATTGGCGCAGAAAAATCTTCTGAACTCAAATGATAAACGATTTTTCCAAGTGCATCAAAAATCACTAACTTTTTTATCCCAGTGCTTGTCGGGAAATCTATTGTAATATTCGAGTTAAAAATGCTTGGATAAATTAAAATATCACATTTATTTTTCTCTTGAGTGCTTAAATTCTGTTGTTGACTTGAATTAGAATTTAACGACATTCGATTGCCACTTCCTGAATTTGCGATACGACATTGTGGAATGCTAATATTATTATCAATTCGTGCTACTAGATTTGAATTTGCTTTAGAGGAAAAACCTTCTTTAAAAGCAATATATTCACTTGCCACTAATTCCAATCCTGCATTAGCATCTACAATGTAATTTCCCGGTGGTTGAGTCGCATCAACATTTTTTCCTGCTTCAATTTTACCTTCAATAAAATACCCATTTGGTTCATTCACTGGTCTGGTTTCATTTTGCAAATACAATGTTTGAGTTGCATTGTTGGGAACAAATCGCCTTATCAAACGACCACCATTTCTATCAATTGCAATACGAGGCATTCCTCTAAATGAATTGTAATTGGAGAAATCTAATGTACTTCCAGCATTTAAAATAAAAGCTGCATCATAAACAGTAACGCATGGATCAATGGTTAATTTACTGCCACTTGCCAAACGATATAACGAACTATATTTTGCATC
This sequence comes from Bacteroidota bacterium, assembly GCA_025352785.1. GTDB lineage: Bacteria > Bacteroidota > Bacteroidia > AKYH767-A > OLB10 > JANXSD01. The sequence goes on along the minus strand of JANXSD010000158.1, from coordinate 36,540 downwards.
ATCAAGAACAGCAGGATCGTGCGGGAATAATGGATCTTCACAACGCAAATCAGTTATAACTGGAACTTGTCGCGGATCAATAAACGGCCCACCATTTTCCGGAGTATCATCACGCGTAACTTCAGCAACTGAAGGATATACTCCTCTAATAGTTTTAAAAGTATAGCCTGAAGGAAAATGTAAATCAGATGCGGTAATTGTTACATCGCTAGGGTTGAAAATTACTCTATCAATTGGATTTATATCCGTTAATTCAAAATCAGTATCGATGTAGTAATGTTGCTGATAACCATTTAATGAATTCGTTGTTGCATTAAATGAAGTTTCATATCCAGCCAGCCCAGTTCCTGTTGAATTTAGTGCTGGTGCTGATAGTAATGAGTATGGTGGAGGATAAATAAAATTAAAAGTTGATTGTGTACTTCTAAAGTTATCAATAGGAGCTGGGAGAGCAGTTCCTACATTAGTGCAATTGCTTGGGTTAGGAATTTCTGAATAAAGGAAATAATTAATTATACCATCAACAAATAATTGATTATTTAAATTATAACTATACGGGTTAAAATTATTATGATCAGTAATAATTGATGGAAGAAAGCAAATATCCCATGCTGCTGAAGAATTAGTACAATTGCTAGTGCAAAAAGGGTAATTGCGCATTCTTCCTCTAGTATTGTCATAATACCAAGAAACAGTGGATAAAAGTGTTGAAAAAGGAGATAAAGTTCCAGAACAATACGCATTAATTGTATGTTTAATTATAGTATGAGGTAGTAATTTTGCATTTGTAGTGCTGATATACGGATGGTTATTCACAAAAGCGTCTGAAATAAGTGTTTGTCTATTTGAACCAACATTTGACCAATCTAATGGAAGAAAATCAGGAAGCATATTAGATATTTGTCCCCATTGTCTATTGTTAGGATCATAGGGGTCGGTTGGTAAGAATAAATCTCTTTGAATTGGAGGATTCACAGGATTGTATGAGCAACCAGAAGCAGTGGTAGCACATGGAACTGTAAATGGAAAGGAAACAACCTCCATCTGATAAGTTACAGTTATACTACCATTATTAATAAATTGCATCCATGGAAAATTGTTATCTAATAATATCTGGTATTCTCCACTAAAAGGAGGAGCATGACCAATAGATGGAAATGGATTATAAGTATTTGACCAAGATTGCAAATAAGCATCCCAATCCGATATAGGAATACTAGTTCCTATTATATTTTGATATGGATTTATAACGTTTTGCGAATACGTTTCTACCACCAGAGAAAGTTGCAAAAATAAAATCATAATGAACTTTAATTTGTTAATCATAATTTTATTATTTTAATAAATTTTCCTGAATATAACGCACTAGAAATTTTTATGAAATAAACACCTGATCGAAATCTAGACATATCAATCTGGCCTGAATTTCCGCTAATTTGTCCTTCATAAATCAGATTGCCAAAGGATGAAAATATATTTATACTACTATTTCCAAGAATTGAATTATCAATTTTAAATTGCAGTACATCCAAACATGGATCAGGATAAAAATTTATATTATTTAAATTATCAAAAATTGAATTAATCGAAGTAGCTGTATTACAAATTAGATTTGAGTTAAGACTAATGTTTGATACATGAATTATCTCTGCACTTTCCAATATAAAAGAAGTTGCGATTAAACTAGTATCATTATATGGAAAGACGATTAAAGGGTCAGTAATCAGAGATTGTGTAGTCTGATTACTACACCCTATGCCATGTAAGTCAGTTACAGAAATTAGAATTTTATGCTTTAAAACTGCAAGATTGTTAGAAACTTCGCCAATCCAACTAATTTTATTATCACGATAATCACTAGCATAATAATTACCTAAAATCAAAGGATATAATGGATCCGAATAAGTTCTATTAAATCCAAGAATATTTCCTGTACTGTCTAATTCATATACCGTAGAATTGTCAGCGCAAACTATTGTATTATTCTTGGGAACGTATTTAACACCTGACAATCCAGCGTAGCCATTTGTAAAGTGATATTTCATAGACCAGTTGATATTTAGTAAGCTATCGAATTCAACGTAGCAATATTTACCTATTTGCCCAATTGTATCAGCATAAGTAAATCCGCAAAGTATTTTATTACTATTTTCATTTATCGCTAACTCATCAAATAAAGACGGTCTAGAATCTGAAGGAATAACTATTGCCTTGTTAAAGGATAAATCATTATTAAGTTTGATTAATATTAAATCTGTAACATAAGATAACGTATCACGAATGCCTAATCCCATTATAAAATATCCTTTTGAATTAATTGACGAATACCTTACTGCTTTGCTAAAGTAAGTAGTAATATGTGAACTCAAATTGTATGAAGTAGCTTCAATAAGTTGACCATTGTTTATATTAAGTTTAACTAGAATGGATTTAGCAGTGTAATCATTAAAAGTAACATTATAATTTCCATATAGTAACAAAGTGTCACTTATTATATCGAGATAATTTAAATGAACACTGTAACCATTTAGCATAATTTCCCTTGTCCATAAAGTATCTCCGCTTAAGTCAGTTTTAATAATGTAAGATGTATGATCGGATGATGAATACGAACTTCCAAATATGAGCAAAGTTGTATCAGATGCTTTTATTATATTATCGGAATTTAATTTTGCTGAATCTTTATTAAACCCTTTTGCCCAATTCACATTTAATAAAGAATCTGTCTTTATTAAAATAAGTTTTTGATTTGGCAAAGTGTCATAAGTAGCAGCTAAAATATAATAAGTTGAATCTGAATTACGAAGTACAGCATTTGCATATGTATCCCTACCATTGAAATCTAATTCTCTTTGCACATATTGTTGTGCATTTATAAGATTTACATTTGCAAATAAATCGATAATAATTAGTAAAATAAAAAGCAAAAATTTACTTCTCTTTTGAAAATTAAATTCCATTTTTATAAATTAATTAAATATTATTTTTTTTCAATATACCGTTCCAGTTCTTTAATCCTCTCTTCTAACTGAATAACATACAAGTAAAGTTCTTCAATTTTTTCGTAAGATGCAGGAACTAATTTGCCAAGGTTCATTCCCGTTTCTGCAATTTCATTAGCCGCTGGAATGCCAGGTAAGTGTTTATTTTCCTTTAAGAAATTCTTGAGTTCTACAAAGCTTAGCAGCTTATGTTCTTTATTAAAAACATAATCTGGCCAACTTGGTGTTCCCATGGAGCAATAGATTTCATTAGCTCCAAATTTTCCATCTACCAACATTTTATAAGGCGTAGATGCAAGAGAATAAGAAAGGTTTGCAGCGCTAAATCCTACTAAAACAGTTGTTTCTCCAGTTGTGTTTTTTATTAGACGCATTGCTTCTGATCCATCAACTGAAAATCCTAGAGTATGATTGCTTGGGTGAAAAATACCCGTAGTGTTATCTTGATACCATGTGTAATCAGGATTGGCTTTTGTTGAATAAGAATTAACTCCTTTTATCATAGGGGCGCTAACTAGAACTGGAATAAATTGCAACGATGTAAGGTCAAGTGTAAAAATCGAATTTCCTGCTACGTGTAATTTTTCAGTAGGAGCATTTGTTCCTAACCCAAATCGTCGATTGCAACTCCAAACATCATTAGTATTTGATTGAGCTTGATACCATGGCAAAACATTTATGCTAGTACAGCCATTGGGAGGGTTGACTACAATTATTCCCTTTCTTGAAAAGGTGCCAAGACTATCAACTACTAATAAAGATTCACCAGTTCCTGATAAATGAGTAGCTTTTAGTTCGCCATTACTTTTTATTCGAAAAGATTCAATGTTATTCGTTTTAAAAACCAAATCAGTAGAATCACTCGTTCCAATAAATTGTGTTGTAGAATTCGTATTAGCATTTCCACTCATGGTCCAATCTTCACGATCGGGTTGTAGCATTGGTGTTTCATTACTTACAATACATCCATTTGCATCTATTAAATGTATCCCATACGAACCTATAGTTAAATTCGAAATAGTTTGAGTTGTTTGCGAAGTGCCCCAATTATAAGTGTATGGAGTTACCCCGCCGATTACATTTGCTTGGATGGTTCCATTCGCACAACCATAACAACTTATATTATAGTTTCCTTGAAATTGTGATTTTGTAAAGCTTAGAATTAATTCGTTAGGTTGTGTTAAGGTTATTTGCCCATCTACCTCAGCATTATTTCTGTCAAACACACGAACCATGTAATGACCAGCTTCAAGACTTGTCTGGTCCTCATCAAAACTGCCATTATTCCATTGATATCTGTAAGGCGGTATTCCACCGGAAACACTTAAATCAATATTGCCATTATGTGAATTGAAACAAGTAAGATTGTATCCAATGTGTGTTTGGCTTGTTATACTTGTAATATGCAATTGCGAGGGTTCGATAAGCGTAACATTAGCAATTGCAGTGCAGTTGGTTGCATCTGTTACTGATAATGAATATGTTCCTTGAACTAATCCTTCAATATGAGGATCGTTTTGTCCATTACTCCAAACATAACTGTATGGAGGTGTTCCACCTAAAACGGAAGCTTCGATTATGCCATCATTTTCTCCTTGTTTTGAAATATTAGTCCCTCCATCAAATTCATGCGCATATAAATGAACAGCCATACCATCGGGTTGAAATAATTCTACAGTTTTGGCATGTGTAGCATTGCTAAAATCAGTGACTGTTACCGTATAAACTCCTGCTGGTATATTTTGTATTGAAGAGGTAGTTGCACCATTACTCCAAGCATAAAAAAACGGCCCATTAGATCCTATTGCTATTGCTTCAATTGTTCCATCGTAAGCCCCGTTGCAACTCACGTTATAACCTCCTTCGAAATGTGAAAGGTTAACTACCACACCTACTTGTGCAAATGCGGGGGGGGGCAAAAAATAAAATTAATGCTCCAACAAATTTGTACTTAGTTAAAATTGCTTTCATAAATAGATTTATTTTAGATGTTCAATATTAATTATATGACTAAAATTTGAATTAAATATCAATTTACAAAAACAATAAAAATATCAATATGCTACTTTTTCTGCATCACATAAAAACAATCTAAATAGAGTTTTGAAAGCTCAAAACTCTAACTAATAACAGTATTTCTTGATCAAATATAGTATTTTTTGTTTTAATTTCATCAAAAGACAAAAAATTATCTTTCCTCTTACAACGCCCCTTCTTTAATACTTTCCACAATAGCAGGATCTAATAGCGTGGAGGTATCACCTAAATTCGACATCTCACCTTCTGCAATTTTACGAAGTATTCGTCGCATGATTTTCCCCGATCGTGTTTTAGGAAGTCCAATCACAAATTGAATTTTATCAGGCTTCGCAATAGGTCCTATGGCTTTGCTTACAACAGCTAAAATTTCTTGTCGCGAGCCATTCGCATTTTCAGGTAAGTGATCACAAATCACAAAAGCATAAATTCCTTGACCTTTAATTGCATGAGGATAACCTACCACTGCCGATTCAATAACATGCGGATGTTCGTTAATTGCATTTTCAACTTCTACTGTTCCTAATCAGTATCCGGAAACATTAATCACATCATCAACACGACCAATGATTCGATAATTACCATCATTGTCACGACGGCATCCATCACCAGTAAAATAAAGTCCTTTGTAGGTTGCAAAATAATTTAAGCGACAACGTTCATGATCTCCGTAAGTAGTGCGCAACATTCCTGGCCATGGAAATTTAATGCAAAGATTTCCTTCAACATTATCACCAATTAATTCTACACCATTTGCATCAACTAAAATTGTTTGCACTCCTGGTAATGGTAATGTAGCATAAGTTGGTTTCACAGGAGTAATATGCGCGAGAGGCGAAATCATTACACCACCAGTTTCGGTTTGCCACCACGTATCGATAAGCGAACAATTTCCTTTTCCGATGTTATCATAATACCATTGCCAAGCTTCTTCGTTGATAGGTTCGCCAACAGATCCGATCGTTTTTAATGTTGCTAATGAATAAGGATAAACAAATGCATCACCATGAGCCATTAAAGAACGAATGGCAGTTGGTGCTGTGTAAAAAATATTTACTTTATGTTTATCGATCACTTGCCAGAATCTTCCTGCATCAGGATAAGTAGGGATCCCCTCGAACATTAATGTTGTTCCTCCTGCGAGTAATGGTCCGTAAACAATGTAAGAGTGTCCAGTAATCCAACCTACATCAGCAGTACACCAATAAATATCTTTATGTTCATATTGAAAAACATTTATAAAAGTATACCATGCCCAAACCATGTAACCAGCAGTAGTATGCACAACACCTTTTGGTTTTCCTGTTGATCCAGAAGTATAAAGTATGAATAACATATCTTCTGCATCCATCATTTCGGGTGCGCAATTTTCCGATTGATCTTTTATTAATTCATGCCACCATAAATCTCTTCCTGTTTGAAATTTTATTTCAGAAATTGTATGACGTAAAACAATTACATTCTTTACAGATGCACATGATGTTAATGCTTCGTCAACAATATCTTTAAGCACAAGCGCTTTTGCACCACGATACGAACCATCTGCAGTGATTACATATTCGCAATTGGAATCATTGATTCTATCCGAAAGTGACTGCGCAGAAAATCCTGCAAATACAATTGAATGTATCGCACCAATACGTGCACATGCAAGCATCGAAATAGCAGCCTCCGGTACCATCGGTAAATAAATACAAATACGATCACCTTTCATAACACCAATCGATTTTAACATGTTAGCAGCCTTACAAACTTCAGCATGTAATTGTCGGTAAGTAATATGTCGAGAAGGCGTATCAGGATTATTCGCTTCCCAGATTATTGCAACCTCATCTCCGCGTGTTTCAAGATGTCGATCTAAACAATTCTCAGTGATATTCAACTTAGCACCTTTGAACCACTCTACATTAAAATTATCGAAGTCCCATTTTAATATTTCATCCCAAGGTTTTATCCACGTAAAATTCTCCGCAATATCCGCCCAGAATTTTTCTGGTTGTGCTACGCTGTTTTGATATGCCGTTTTATAATCGGTCATAGTATGGATACGATGATTCATAGAGAGGGTGTCTGGAGGTATTTTTCAAAATTAACAATTGATTTGGTACGGAACAATCATTTTCAAATTGAAAAAATAATATTTTAAAATGCAAGAGAATTCAGAAAATGCTCCATTCTAATTTTCATCGGAGACTATATTGTGACGTGGTCTTAAGGCAAATAATCTTTCATCTTGGTTTATGTGTAGCTTTGAAAACAGCTGCTCAAGATCAGACAAAATGGAAAGACATGATCCTGAAAGTGCCTGCCTTGGATGAGCAAGGTGTTAGGAGGATCAATCGTCAGCTGGCGTGCTTTGCTGATCTACATTTTAGCGGATATGTAAAAAACGAAAACTGTATCCTGCTAAAATACGATCCAAAGAAAATTATTGATCCCGACATTATTCTAACTGCCATTTGTTTTCTGAATAGTCAAATTCCTGTTACAGAAATAAACGGTCTAAACATGTACGAAATTATAGATGGTAAACTACCTAAATGATGGTTAATACCAATTACCAATATGTTTTAGTCCAGAGTTGCGATGTAATTTTTTATCAAGACGATTTAAAAAAATCGTTGCATAGCCTTTGCCTACGGAACTTTTTTTTAAGAAGTATTGGTGATAAAGGACAAGTAGATCACACTAAAACATATTGGCAGTTGGTTTAAGAATAGCCTTGCAAAAAAACTAATCAAGATCTTTCATCATTGCATTACGAACGAGTTCGATAAGCAGAGGAAGATCTTTTTCGGTCATGCCGATGGTGCTGATAGGTAGGCTCCATCGGCCAACAATTTTGCCGGGACACATTTCAAACGGTCGTGCTGGTGCTAATAATTTTTGTGAGTTACGAATTGTTAAAACTGCAATGGGCAACTGCGCAGAAATAGCTAATCGGAATGCACCTTCTTTAAATGGTAAAAGTTTTTCTGATGATGCATTTCGCGTTCCTTCAGGAGCTAAAAAAACAGAGATGCCTTCCTTTAACGAAGCTAACATTTTCTCAATGCTTTTACTTCGATCATGTTTATCTTTTCTGTTTACAGTAATATACAATTTGCGAATTACATATCCTAACAATGGAACTTTACCCAGCTCAGCCTTGGATAAAAATCGAAAAGTATTCGTACATGCCAAAGCGTAAATTGGAATGTCAAGCATGGAAAGATGATTTGCTACGAAAATATATGTTTGATTGCTGTCGATATAATTTTTGTTCTCCACTTTTAAATGAATCATAAAAATCACAAGTAAATATCTCGCCCAAACTCTGGAAATAGCATGCGCAATATGTGGCGACTTATCTTTCGAAAATAAATTAAATACTAAAAAGTACAATGGAATTACAATCGGAAAGGAAATTAAAAAAAAGATTGCACAATAAATACTGAAGATAATTCGGAATATTCTTGAAATAAGATCCATCATCAATTTATGGTGTTGATAATGCAACAGGAAGAATTTTTCCATTAAAAAATCGACTTCCATTTAATGCAAACCATGAAACAAATTCTCCCATTTCAGCTGGTTTTAGTGGAGCTTCATATCCTGGAAAAGCATGCGCTAACATTTCAGTTTGTACAGCCCCTATGGCTAAACAATTCACACTAATTTTGTCATCACCAAATTCAAGAGCTAAGCATTCTGTTAAAATACTTAAGGCACCTTTACTAGAACTATAAGCACTAAGTCCAGCAAATTTTGAACTTCCTTGAACCCCGCCCATGCTACTAATATGAATCACATGTGCTTTATTCGATTTTTTCAATAATGGAAGTAAGCATTGTGTCAAAAGAAAAGGAGCAAAAACATTTACACGGTAACTTTTTTCAAGATCCTCTTTCGTGATGGTTGCAAAGGGTTTGTTAATGAGAAATCCTGCGTTATGGACGATGCCTAGTACTTCGTCAATATCATGAGATTGAAACCATTTAAGAACCTTATTCGCATCTTGTTTTTCAAGATCGAAAACCATTGTTTGCAATGATGATCCCGCTTCCTGTTTTAAGAGGTCAAGTTTATCTTTCGTACGCGCAATTGCTAGTACTTGTATTCCAGGCTGCTTGGATAGTTGCAGTGCCGTTTCATAACCAATGCCATTGGAAGCACCTGTTACAACAAACCATGTATTTTTTTCGTTCATTTGAATGCAAAGAAATTCTTTATCTTTGAAAGTACAATTGTTTCTATGAAAAAAGCCTTCACAATCATCATTTCAATTTGCTTACTATCGTTTTTTACGTATGGTCAAGATACGATTGTACATCGACCAGAAGACCCACAACGCGAGCAAAAACCACCTCTCAAAGATCGTTTATTTGCTGGGGGAGATATTGGATTGCAATTTGGTACAATTACGTATGTTTATTTAGCACCGATATTAGGTTATAAAGTAACTGAAAAATTTTCAATGGGCGGAGGGCCATCGTATAGTTATCTTAAAGACAATAGAAATCAGTTTGGAACTGGATCCTATACATCTAGCGATTATGGTGGTCGTGTATTTGGTCAGTATCAAGTAATTCCTTCGGCCATAGCTTACGCTGAATATTCACTTATCAATTCCGATGTATTAGATGATATAACTTACCGACAGAAAAGAGCAAACATTGAAAGTCTTTTAATAGGAGGGGGATACTCGCAATCAGCCGGAGGAAATGCTTCTATTAATTTGATGGTACTTTTCGATGTGATTCAAGATCGTTACTCGTATTATCAAAATCCGATTATTCGTATTGGATTTAATATCGGGTTGTAAACACTAAAAATCTTTTAAATCAATTTCGTTCATGTGACGAAGTATCCAAGATTTTTTTCTTGAAATATATGCGGTTGGATGTGAGGCCGACCATTTTAGTGGATTCGGTAAAATTGCAGCAAGCGCAGCAGCTTCATCTCGAGTAAGATTAATTGCAGGTTTCTTGAAATAATAATTGGACGCAGCTTCAGCACCATAAACTCCAGGTCCCATTTCAATAATGTTGAGGTAAACTTCCATAATCCGTTCTTTACTCCAACATATTTCAATCACGAAAGTGAAATACACTTCGAATCCTTTCCGTATCCAACTGCGCGATGGCCACAAAAAAACATTTTTAGCGGTCTGTTGAGAGATGGTAGACGCACCTTTTACTTTTTTACCTTTATGCTTTTCATTGTACTTAGTAGCTTTTTCAATCGCTGCAATATCAAAACCAAAATGATCTTCGAACTTTTGATCTTCCGATGTAACGACAGCAAGTGGAAGATTTGGAGAAATATGTTCTAATGATTCCCAATTTTTATCCAGCTTAAAATCTTGTCCGTTTGATTTTTGTTCAATCAATCGAACCAGCATCAACGGCGTAAAAGGAATAGGGACAAATCGAAAGAACAATGTAGTAGCGAAACTAATAATCACAAACCATAAAATACACAATCCACCAATCCGAAGAATTTTTTTCATCATGGAAAAGAAAATTGAATTTTATTCATTTGTAAATTATTTTAATGGGGGATTCTGGGGGCATTGGCATATTAGCACATTGGCATATTAGCACATTAGTTTCCCGATTGCATTTTCATACAACTCTTTAAACTCTGCAACAGTTCCATAGTTGGTTTCATCAATCATAACTTGATCACTCGTTACTTCACCAAGATTGATAAAATCTAATTCACTATCAGCAACAAGTTCAACAAATGCATCTAATTTTTCGGCGTGAACACTAACTAAAATTCTACTTTGTGATTCACCGAATAAAAATGCATCCTTACGAAGATCTTCATCCGTTTCAATTTTAAATCCTAGTCCATTTGGAAGAGCAGATTCTAAAAGCGTGATGAACAATCCACCATCAGATACATCGTGAGCACTTTCCACTAATCCTTTCGCAATTAAATTCTTCACTAATTGTTGAACATTAAATTCCTCTTTTAAGTCGAGAAAAGGTGCTGGAGAATTTTTTACATTGCAATAAGAATATAAATATTCAGAGGAGTTGATATCATTTCTTGCAGTTCCTAATAAAAATAAAGTATCACCTTCTTGTTTGAAGTCAAGCGTCATTATTTTTTTCTTGTCTGCAATAATACCTATCATTCCTATTGTTGGAGTTGGGAATACAGGTACTTCACCTTTTTCGTTTTTTGATTGATTGTAGAAACTCACATTACCACCTGTTACAGGTGTTTCAAAAGTTAAACATGCGCTACTCATTCCTTTTATTGCATGAACAAACTGCCAATACACTTCTGGGTTGTAAGGATTTCCAAAGTTCAAACAATTGGTAACGGCTGATGGATTTCCTCCAGCGCAAATAATATTTCTAGCTGCTTCTGCAACAGCAATTGCACAACCTGTTTCAGGATCAGCATACACATATCTAGGATTACAATCCGTTGTAAGTGCTAATGCTTTTTTTGTTCCTCGAACTTCAACTACAGCTGCATCCGATGGTCGATTTGTTGTTAAATTAATCGTTCCAACCATTGAATCATATTGGGAAGTGATCCAACGTTTAGAAGCGATGTTAGGATGTGATGCAAGATGCACCATCACTTTTTTTAAATCTTCAGGAACAACAATTGTATCGATATTAAACGCTTTATTTTTTGCTATGTAAGATGGCTCCGTATATTCACGTTGATAGATTGGAGCACCACCACCAAGCACTAAATCATCAGCAGGAATATCGGCTAATAATTCATTATTCATATAAAAATGTAGTCGATCACCATCGGTTACTACTCCAATTTCTGTACAATTCAAATCCCATTTCTCGAATACTCTTCTCACTAAATCTTCTTCCCCTTTCTTCACCACTACAAGCATACGCTCTTGTGATTCACTCAATAAAATTTCCCAACCTTTCATATTCGCTTGACGCGTTGGGACCTTATCTAAATGTATGCGCATTCCATGTTTACCTTTCGCCGACATTTCGCTTGTTGAACAAATAATTCCAGCAGCACCCATATCTTGCATCCCGATAACAGCTCCAGTTTTTATAACTTCAAGTGTTGCTTCGAGTAATAATTTTTCCATAAAAGGATCACCCACTTGAACAGATGGTAAATCTTCGTGGGAATCTTCATGCAAATCGCCAGAAGCAAAAGTAGCTCCGTGAATTCCATCTTTTCCTGTTGATGAACCAACAATAAATACTGTATTTCCTTCACCATAAGATGTCGCAGAAACTGTTTCTCCAATTTTCACAATGCCAACCGACATGGCATTCACCAAAATATTTACGTTATAACAATCATCAAAAAATATTTCACCACCAACAGTTGGAATTCCAAATGCATTACCATAATCTCCAATACCTTTTACAACACCACGCATTAACCATTTTGTTTTTTCGAGTGCAGGGTTTCCAAAACGTAATGAATTTAATTGTGCAATCGGTCGAGCTCCCATCGTAAAAATATCACGGTTAATTCCACCAACACCTGTTGCGGCACCTTGATACGGTTCAATAGCCGATGGATGATTATGCGACTCAATTTTAAATGCACAAGCTAACCCATCACCAATAGCAACTAAGCCAGCATTTTCTTCACCAGCTTTCGCGAGCATGTGAGGACCATCTTTCGGAAGTGTCTTCAACCAGGTAATCGAATTTTTATAAGAGCAGTGCTCCGACCACATCACTGAAAAAATACTTAGTTCAGTGAAATTTGGTGTCCGGCCAAGTATGGTTATAATTTTTTCAAATTCTTCTGGCAATAATCCGAGTTTACGTGCAGTTTCAATCGTGATTTGCTCTTCCGTAGCAGTTGACATGGAAATAGTTTTTTGAGGAGTTGTAGATTGCTGCGAAGTTAAAGATTCTTAACTCACGTCTTTTTATACCTTTGGCAAAATGTCGGAAATTTTATTGTCAATTATTTATATCCTTATTTTCCTGATAATCATAGGGAAAATGCCTTTTTTTAAGACAGAAAAGGTGAGTATTAAAACATTCCAGCTGCTTTTTCTGATAAAGATAGCCGCTACAATGCTCCTTTATCTGATTTATACCCGCCTTTATCCAGACCGCGAACACGCCGATATCTTCAAATATTACGATGATTCTGCTATCATGTTCAATGCAGTATTTACCCATCCGTTAGATTTCATTCGCATGTTCACGGGTGTTACAGCGAATTCACGCGATTTATGGCATTATTATGATGAGATGCACAATTGGTTTAACAGTGAGATGATTTTTAATGATAGCCGTACGATGATTCGATTGAATACATTGTTGCGATTTATCTCCTTCGGAAATTATTTTCCACATGCCATCATCATGAGTTTTCTCGCAATGATGGGACTCACAGGAATTTTTAAAGTTTTCATTGCTGTTTTACCAGGTCGAGAATTTGTAATGACAATTCTAGTTTACCTTTTGCCTTCTACCTTATTGTGGAGTTCAGGAATGATTAAAGAAGCCTTCCTGATTTTTTCAATTGGAATGCTAATTTATTGTATCCATATTTATTTAACAGATAGAAAATTAAATGCAATTAGAATAGCAGGGACATTCTTTTTTGGATTCTGTTTGTTGTGCATAAAATCGTATGTTTTATTTGCAATGATACCTGGAATTGCAACATGGATTATTTGCGAAAAATGGAATGTGAAAAGGGCCGCTACTGCTTTAATAGTGCATGGAAGTTATTTGTTGATATTATTTAATGTGGCATTTATTTTTACACATCATTCTGTACCTATATCGTTAAGTGCGAAACAGAATGAATTTTATCTCGTAGCAATAAAAGAACAAGCAAAAAGTATGATCCAATTAAATCAATTAGATGGTAAAACAAATTCGTTAATAAAAAATATTCCAGAAGCGTATGCTGTTACTTTATTTCGACCCTATCTAGGTGAATCAAAAAATCCTTTGATACTCATTGCTGCTTTTGAGAATGCTTTAATCCTATTATTTTTAATTATGTGCATAAGTGGATTACGAAAAAATTGGAATTTTAATATGCCATCAATATTTTATTTGTCTTTGTATTTCAGCATCATCATTTTTGTGTTAATTGGATTAGTCACTCCTATTTTGGGAGCAATCGTTAGATATAAAGTTCCAGCACTGCCCTTCATGCTTTTTGCATTTTTCTGTCTCACGAAAAGTAAATGGGTGTATTATTGTCCTGGAAAACTTAAAGGAGCTTTATTCTTTTAATACGTATGATGGCATCAATGTACCTGCTTGTGATTTGCTTACTGATTTATAGATTCAGAAAGTTACATCTGGATACAGTCTCCGTTTTTATTCCAATAGCTTATTTTATTTTGAAATGCTTATGCGGAATTGGTGTCTGGATTTTATATCGTGATTACTTTAAAAATGGCGATATGCTTGGTTATGTGAAAGAAACGGAAATCATGATTCAGCTTTTTAAACAATCACCAGTTGAATTTTTAAAAGCGATATTTGGAATAGACCACTTAGGCCTACTAAAAAATATTGAGCATTGGAATGCAGCTACGTATAATCCGTTCTTCAATGATAATAGGAGCTTTTTAATCTTCAATTTGTTGATTCGATTGCTGTCATTTGGAAATGTATATGCACAAATCGTTTGGATAAATTTCGCATCCTACATCGGTTTGTTATGCTTATATAAATGTTTTAATGAAGATTTATTTTCAGATGAAACGAAACAAACAAATCGCAATGAAATTAAATTTTTGAGATTTATTCCTTTCGTGTTGCCTAGTGTTTTGATTTTTGGATCAGCCTTACTCAAGGAATCGCTATTGCTTTTTGCTTTTGGTTTATTTGTTCGAAGAACACAACTGGCTTTTAGTTTCTCAAGCAACAAAAATTATTTGTATTTCATAATTTCATTAATTATCTTGTTATTAATTAAACCATACTTGTTGCTAATTCTTCTTCCAGGAATTCTTGCTTTGTTTTTTCACAAAAAAATGTCAGCGGTAAATGTTAAGTTAATTTTCATTTCAATTTACTGTGGAGGATTGCTCGAATTACTTTTGCTAGGAAAATTCTTTCCACAATTTGACCTTCCATCCTATCTTTTCGGACAACGATTAAATTTAATGCGGAATGCAATTATGAGTGCTTCTCATAGTTTAATTAATCCTGTATCATTTGCACCTGAAGCACTATCGTTCCTGCGTCATGTGCCACAAGCCATAATTTTCGCATTTACAAGGCCATTTCCCACTGAAATCGAACTGTGGTGGATGATCCCAATAAGTTTAGATTCCATTATGGTAACAATCTTAATTGTGTATTTAATTTTTAATAGAAAAAAATTTCAAATTCTATTCTCTCCATTCTCTTTGCTATTATTTTTTTCGTCTATGGTATTGCTGATGATGATAGGATTTACAATTCCAGTTATTGGAAATATTGTCCGATTTAAAATGCCTGCCATGCTGATGTTGGCGTTATCAGTGAGTAGTTTCAAATGGAATAAATTAAGTTTTTTCAAAAAGTAATGGAAGCCATTTTAAATAAAAATAGGGAGATTTGCCCACATATAATTCCTTTTACTACATTAGCCTTTCTATGAATCTATTTAGAAAGAAAAGCGTTCACCAAATATTAAAGCAAATTGCTGATAGAAATAACGGTGAACAGGGTGCTTTAAAAAAACATTTAGGTGTTCGTGATTTAACTGCATTTGGTATTGCTGCCATTATTGGTGCTGGTATTTTTAGTACTATCGGTCAGGCGAGTGCTGATGGTGGACCTGGAGTGGTTTTCCTCTTTCTTTTCACTGCTATTGCGTGCGGATTTGCTGCCTTCTGTTATGCTGAATTTTCAAGCTTAGTACCAGTTTCAGGTTCTGCATATACCTATTCGTATGTGGCCTTCGGTGAGCTCTTCGCATGGATTATCGGTTGGGCTTTAATAATGGAATATGCAATCGGAAATATTGTTGTGGCAATTTCTTGGTCAGGTTATTTCTCAACACTTCTTACTCATATTCGAATACCAGCATTAGGTCTCCCAAATGGAATTGATCTTCCAGCATGGTCAGGCATTGATTATTTCTCTGCGAAAAGGGCATTCATTGCTTCTCAACAAGTGGGTGCAAATTCAAAAATTCTAGTTAGTGAAGCATATCAAGCGTGGATAACAGCCCCAGTAGTTGCAGGTGTAAAAATGATAATGGACATTCCTGCATTAGTAATCAATGTGCTGATCACTTGGCTTGTTTATCGCGGAATCAAAGAAACGCGCAATGCGAGTAATATTATGGTTGCAATTAAAATGGTAGTAGTCGTTTTAGTAATTATACTTGGTTTCTTTTACGTGAATCCTGTTAACTGGGCTCCATTTATGCCCGAAGGAATTGGTGGTGTTCTGGCTGGTGTTTCTGCTGTGTTCTTTGCCTATATTGGTTTCGACGCAATCTCTACAACTGCAGAAGAATGTCATAATCCTCAACGCGATCTGCCTCGAGGAATGATGTATTCTATCATCATCTGCACTGTATTGTATATTTTAATTGCGCTTGTTCTAACAGGGATGGTTAATTATAAAGAATTACGCGTTGATGACCCTCTTGCGTTTGTGTTTTCACGAATTGGATTAACATGGATTAGTGGTGTAATCTCCGTAAGTGCCGTTGTCGCAATGGCAAGTGTATTACTCGTATTCCAACTTGGTCAACCACGAATCTGGATGAGCATGAGTCGTGATGGATTATTACCTAAGGCATTTTCACGCGTGCATCCAAAATTCGGAACACCAAGTTTCGCAACAATAGTTACAGGATTATTAGTGGGAATTCCTATTTTCTTTATTGATATGGATACTGTTGTCGATCTTTGCTCTATCGGAACTTTATTCGCGTTTATATTAGTTTGTGGTGGTGTTCTAATGTTGCAAAATCAAACCGATCTTCCTCGTAAATTTAAAGTTCCTTACCTCAATGGTAAGTTCATTGTGCCATTAAGTTTTCTTTTCATCCTAGCGTATGTTGGATTTTATCAGAAAACATGGGCTTATGAAAATGTAAATCCATTTACTAAATTAGATGGAGTGCCCATGTTTATATTCTTTATCGTGTATGGCGTTTTATCATGGTTTAGTTGGAAACGAAATCTTTCAGTAATTCCTGTATTCGGAATATTAACTTGCTTATATCTCATGGCTCAAATTCGTGTTCATAATTGGATTGGATTTACCATTTGGCTATTAGTTGGGTTAGTTATTTATTTTTCTTTTGGATACAAAAACAGTAAATTAAATCACTCATCAATTAAATAATATTTTAAAAAATGCCTATTGCTTTAATTACAGGTGCCAGTTCAGGATTCGGGCGAGCTATCGCACTTAAATTTGCTGAACATGGTTATGATCTAATCATCACCGGAAGACGAAAAGAACGACTTAATGAATTAGAAGAAATTATTCGTAATACGTATGAAACGCGTGTATACTCTGTCCTATTTGACGTACGAGATTCCGAAGCAGTGGCTACAGAATTAAATGCACTCCCTCATGATTGGAAACTAATTGATGTGTTAGTAAATAATGCTGGATTAGCACAAGGATTTTCTACCATTCAAGAAGGAAATATCGAAGATTGGGATGTAATGATTGATACAAATGTAAAAGGATTATTATACGTTAGTAGGATTGTATTGCCATGGCTAATTCAACAAGGAAAAGGTCATGTAATTAATATGAGTTCTATTGCTGGAAAGGAAGCATACTCGAAAGGAAATGTGTATTGTGCAACAAAACATGCTGTTGATGCAATTTCTAAATCAATGCGTATCGATATGTTACCACACGGAATTCGCGTTACAGCAATTAATCCAGGTGCAGCAGAAACAGAATTCTCTTTAGTAAGATTCAAAGGCGATGCAGAACGTGCAGCACAAACGTATAAAGGATTCAAACCATTGGTTGCCGAAGATATTGCAGAGGTAGTTTATTTTGCAGCAAGCCGACCACCACATGTTGTGTTAAATGATATTACCATTACTCCAATCGCTCAAGCTTCGCCAGCATATTTTTACAAAGAAATTAGTTAAGGTTTTCAAATTAATTTTATGCAAAATCATTTACATTTATTCAGAGATCTTAAAGTTGTTCTGAGTTCTCTTTGTATCTTTTTTTTAGTATTCAACTCCTGTAATTCAACACCCGATGCCGATGTGGTTTATTTTAATGGGAACGTGTATACTGTTGATAGTGTTTTCTTCATTGCGCAAGCATTCGCTGTAAAAGACGGAAAAATTATCGCAACAGGATCTAATGAAACGTTACTAAAATTAAATTATAAATCTAAAGTTGATCTAAAACAAAAATTTGTTTATCCAGGTTTCATCGACGCTCATTGTCATTTTTATGGATATGCTATTGATCTACAAAAAACCTGGCTCATAGGAACAAAGTCGTTCAATGAAATTGTTGATACGCTTGTTAAATACAAAGATCGTCGTTTTATGGGCTGGATCTTCGGACGAGGATGGGATCAAAATGATTGGAGTATAAAACAATTTCCAACTAAAGAAAAACTAGATAGCCTATTTCCAAATGTTCCAGTTTTTTTGATGCGTATTGACGGACACGCCGCTTTATGTAATCAAAAAGCACTCGATTTAGCAGGAATTTCCATCAATACAAAAATAAGCGGCGGAGAAATTCTTCAATCACAAAACAAATTAACAGGATTGCTCATCGATAATGCAGTTGATCTCGTAAAAAATAAAATCCCAGAACCCACTTTAGCGAATGAAGCTACCTCTCTAATGGATGCACAACGAAATTGTTTTGCTGTGGGATTAACTACTGTGGATGATGCAGGTTTAAATTATATGGAGATACACCGAATTGATTCTCTACAAAAAATGGGTCACTTGAAGATGAGAATTTACGCCATGGTTTTATATGATTCTACTAATTATAAATATTATCACAAGGCAGGTAAATTCAAAACTGATTTTTTAAATGTACGTTCATTTAAATTGTATGCGGATGGTGCTTTAGGTTCACGTGGTGCTTGTTTGTTGCAACCATATAAAGATATGCCAGAACATTATGGTTTTTTGTTAAAAGCAAATGATTCATTAAAAATTGCTGCTGCCAATGCATATCAAATCGGCTTTCAATTCAACACACATTGTATTGGTGATTCTGCAAATCGATTGATGTTAAATATTTATGCCGAGCAATTAAAAGGAAAAAATAATTTACGATGGCGAATCGAACATGCTCAAGTAGTTGATGATTCTGATATGCATTTGTTTGGCGACTATTCTATCATTCCTTCAGTGCAACCTACGCATGCTACTAGCGATATGTATTGGGCAGAAGATCGACTCGGGTTATCTCGCATAAAAAATGCTTATCAATACCAGTCATTGTTAAAACAAAATGGAATGCTCGCTGATGGTAGTGATTTTCCTGTTGAAGATATAAATCCACTTTATGGATTTTATGCTGCCGTTTCTCGTAAAGATCAAAAGCAATATCCTACATTGGGTTTTCAAAAAGAGAATGCACTTAGTCGTGAACAAGCGCTACGAGCCATGACAATATGGGCAGCTTATAGTAATTTTGAAGAGCAGGAAAAGGGAAGTATTGAAAAAGGAAAGTTCGCCGATTTTGTTATTCTTGAAAAGGATTTAATGCAAGCCAACGAAAAAGATTTGTATTCCATCAAAGTACTTCAAACGTATGTTGCAGGTGAAAGAGTGCATTAATAAAAATTAATTAGTTGGCATCTCTTGAATTTTTTCTCTAAGTAATGAAGCTTGTTTTATATCTGCACCTGCTTTAGTTCCTAACTCCAATGCATGATTAATTGTTTTAAGTGCTTCTTCCTTCTTTCCTAATTTGTAAAGGATGCTCGCATAAGTACTGTTGTATTTGAAATTATCTACCATGGCAACACATTTCTTCGACCATCCTTCAGCCTGTTCGAGTATCGCAGTTCCTTGTCCTCTTTCATAAAGTATAAACACCACTTCATTCATTCTACGATGATCGGTTTGGCAATAGGTCTCAACAAATGTTGGCGCAAATTTTTGATATTCTTCCCACTCCGATTTCAGTTTATATTTATTTAACGTTGCATACGCAATAATTTTCGGTGCCAAATCTAATTTAGATATTTCAAGCTTTCCTAACATCGAATTATACGTCATGGTGTCAAGTTTTTGAACTAGCATCATCAATGAAGCATTATAGTTCGCAAGAATTCTGTTATCTACACTGTCGGGGGTATATTTCATTGCAAAATCCCTTCTTCGTTGCATAAATCGTGTCATGGATGGCATATCTACTTCGCGTAAAAACTCATTGATGATCCTCCATGTATTTACACTCGTAAATAAGGAGTCTGGAATTCGCATTAAGTAATTATTAACTGTTGGTTGATATTCTATCGCAGCTCCAGATAATAATCGAAAATAAATGGGAGCCTCATCATCACTTAATTTCCCTGTTTTATATTTTATTTCATACGATTGAAATCTTTTCAAAGGATCCAACGCATCTTTTCCAACTTGCAGAAAAGAATATTTCTGCTTCTGACCAGCTACACGATGTAAAATCTCCCCATCAGCATCAAAGAATAGTATTTGTGGAAAACTGGAAGCTCGCAACTTTTTGTTTAAATCTTTACCTTCTTTTTCTAAATCAATTTTTATAGAGATAAAATTTTTGTTGTAAAATTCTCCAACTTCTTTATCAGTATAAATACTATCTTTCATAAATTCACAAAAGTGACACCACGAAGCAAAACCATGTACAAATACTGGTAAATGCTCCACTTTCGATTGCGCTATTGCCTGATCAAATGTAAGTTCACGAAAATTAATTCCCTGATTTTTTTCTGATTGCGCTTGTGCATTCAAAATGCTAAATACGAGTAGTAAAGGTAGAAGAATTATTTTTTTCATAGATTGTTTTAATGGAAGGTAAAAGTAAAAAAATGATAAATAATTTTCATGAATTGGTTATGAATCACGGTACTTCATTTGATTTTACAAGACAATAAGGTAATGACCACTTGATTTTATAAACCACAATTTCATCGTTGCAAGTAGTTAATTGTCCTGCTTTATTTCGTTTCAAAATTACTGCTTCACCACGATTTATCGCATCAATAACTGCAGTTTCTGTAAATTTATTTTCACTTCCGTAAAGTAAGTTGCCAATACAAATTCCAACTTCATTATTGCTTAAATCCATAACCCCTGATAGAGAATCAGGTATTTCACCATCTTCAACTTTAGCTCTTAAAAATGAATTATAATTTCCCATTTCATGTGCTTTGCCTAAACTCCGCGCCTTTTTTTCGCCGATTCCATCTGTAAGTCGTGCCATCCAATATAAATGACGAAAGGCATCTACTTTTCCGCCAGCAGGAAATTGATCTAAAAGGCTATCGTGAAGCATTTTGTTAGTAGAGGCTTTTACTTCTTTCGTAATTCGGAATGCACGCTTGGCAACAAATAAATGACATATCACCCACTGTTTTTCTGGACAACTTAACGCAGTAAATCCTTTAATACTACTCTGACAATTTGCTTTCGAATACCCCAAAAATATCAGAAAAAATAGCGTGAGGCTAATTAATTTCATTTGCCAATGTAAAGTGTTAATGCTTTCGCAAGTGAGAAACAGAAAAACTGTAATTGTTCCTGTTGATTATCCGTTTCACCTGCAAGACTGGTTCTAAATCGATCCCAAAAAAATTCAGGAGCATCTATAGTTGGAATACAATAATATTCAGGTGCACCACGAAGCTTAGTATAAATCATAATTATTGCACATGGTTTCTGCTCACCTGGACGAAATAATCCTTTGAAAGAAGCTTTGCGATCTGCATATTCATACTCCGCGAGAGGGTTGACTTTATAACCTTGCTTGAGTTCAACGCCCATCTGTAAAAACATTTTATATCCTACTAATCCCATCGTATATTCTTCGTCGGTAGTTGGAGCGATCGTTTGGGCATGAGTTATCGAAATAGAACAACACATCAATACAAGTAATAGTATTTTCTTCATAAGTTAAGTAGTTTAATAAGTTCGCAATTTGTATTGGTTATCAATCGAGGTCAAAAATAATCAAGTCTTCATTTAAAATTGTACTTTTTCAGTTTTTTCGAAGGTCTAAAATTATGCGTTTTTATCATGTCAACGAAATCAGTAGAATTAGCCCGTTCGGGTAACATTGTTGTAGAAAAAAAATATGGTCTTTCTTATGATGAATTTGCTAAAGATCATTTGTTTGCGAATTACCCTGTTGTGATTGGTGATGCTTGTCAAAATTGGTCTGCAAAAGATAAATTTACTCCCGAATTCTTCAGAGAAAATTATGGTCATCGTGATGTAAAGGTACAAGGCAAATGGTATAAGCTCAGTGAATATATCGACTTAATGCTTACAGGTACTGAAGAAAATCCTGCCCCTTATCCATACAAATTGCAAATTAATCGCGATTATCCCGAATTAGTGAAAGATGTAAGTCCTCGCTTGAAATATGCAACTCCTGATCGCGCTTATAGTAAATTACTTCCTTCACAATTTTTAGGAGGTGCCGATATGCTTGAAATTTTCTTTGGAAGTCCAGGAGGACAATTTCCATACTTGCATTATGATTATATGTGTTTACATGCATTCATCACACAGGTTTATGGACAAAAAGAATTTACAGTAATTCCACCAAGTCAAACCGAATATGTGTATCCTAATTCCGAAAATCCTTGGGTCTCAATGATTGATGATCAGATAAATCCTGATTTGAAAAAATTTCCGCTTTGGGCTAAAGCAACACCAGTAAAATTTATTGTTGGCCCTGGCGAAACATTGTTTATTCCTTGCGGTTGGTGGCATACAGCACATTCTGTAACACCAACTATTTCAGTCGCATCAGATTGTTTAAATGATTCTAATTGGAAAAATTTTATTGGCGAAGTAGATATTATGATGAGCCGGCAAAAGCCATTGAAAGCCAAAGTTGCCAAAACATATTTAAAAGTTGTTGGCGCAATATTGTCAATGACAGAAGCATTGAATATTAATTTGTAGTCTTAGTTTTATTCCAAGGTTTTATCTGCCAATAAATATTTCCTGTACAGATATGATTCTGTTTTTCGTCGTAAACTTCAACTGCATAACGACGAAATGTAGCATCGTTATTTTTTAACTCTTCTCGAATTATAATAGCTTCATTTGTCGGTAAACTGAAAGTTGTACATGCATTCATTTTTGCTTGGTAATGATATGTCATTTGAATTTCTTTTAAAATAATCCGAAATTCTTTCGACGATAATTCTCTCGCTAAACTTAAACCACTAATGTATTCGCAAACTGTTGCTAATGCACAAGCATGAATTCCATTTACATGATTTCTATTTTTTCGAATGAAAGGAACTGTAATTTTTAAGGATGTATTTGTTATCCCAATAATCTTGAACTTATGCGGACTATTAAAAGGTATTAATCTCCATAAACCGAAATTCATTAACCTACGATAAATCCCTGACGACTGCGATTTATTTAAAATATTTCCAAGCTCCATAATTGTGATTAGTTGATGTTGTTTGACAATACTTTCCAAGCTTGATTTAATTCTTCTTCAAGATTTGCTATAATTGTTTCGCAGGGAAGTATATCATGAATGAGTTCAACCGTTTGTCCAGCACACCATAAGTTGTTATAATTCCCTGGATTCACAGCCTCTTCTAATTTTTTTATTCCTCGTATTTGAATGAGCATTTTAAAATATTTTTTTGTTGTACTATTTCTACTCATCCATTTCTCCAACCAATTTTGTTGGGTGCCAATTTTTTTTGCATAAGGTGTATTGATAATGGTGCAAGGAGTTCCAGAAAGTCGCTCAGTTAGTACGATGTCTTCCATGCCAGAATCTAATACTGCCTGTTTATATTCCTGTGATACTTGGGCTTCTGTTGAGGCAATAAATCGTGTTCCTATACTTACACCTGCGGAATTGAGTGCCAGCATTGATAGAATTCCTTCTCCAGTTGCAACTCCACCTGCAGCAATTACAGGAATACCGGAAAATTTTTTTCGTAATGCTGGCACTAAAATCATATTTGGATACGGGCCAGCGTGCCCACCAGCGCCTAAGCCAACAGCGATAAAACCATCACACCCTAATGACGCACATTTTTCCGCATGTTCAAGATTCGTAACGTCACAGAAAACTTTTCCGCCATATGCATGCGCTTGAGCAATCACCTCTTTGGGATTTCCTAAACTCGTAATAAATAGAGGCACTTTCGCTTTTATACAAGTTTCCAAATGTTTTTTATAAAGTGGATTTGTTTGTTGTACAATTAAGTTTACTCCGAAATTACCAATACACTTTTGAGTGTTTCGATAATTGTTTAGTTGATTCAAAATGGCTTCTAATTCCCCTTCTTTACGGTAGTTTAACGAGGGAAAAGTCCCCATAATCCCATTCCGCATTGCAGCTTGAATCATCGCTTCATTCGACACTAAAAACATTGGAGCCATAATAATGGGCAACTTTAACTTAAACATTTCGGTTAACGCTGTTTGCATATTTTTCTCTTATTTTCTGCTAATTAAATGATTTAGTTCATATCAACACTAAAAAGTAGAATTGTGTTGAATAAGAGCCAATCTAAATACATGTATTATATTTGACATAAAGCTAAGCAATTCATTTACGATGAACGTTACCCGATTGTTCGATCTACTAGATCATTACCGAGAAAATTATCCTGATAAAACAGATGCACTCGCCAATAAAATTAATGGAGAATGGAAAAAGTATTCAGCTAAATATTTTCTGGAGCAAACAGCACTAGTAAGTTACGGTCTTTTAACAATGGGTCTTGAAAAGGGACAAACTATCGCAACGTTAAGTAATAACCGCCCTGAATGGAATTTCCTTGATCTCGGAATGATGCAAGTTGGTGGTATTCATGTACCAATATATCCTACCATCGCGGAAGCTGATTTGAAATTTATTCTACAAGATGCTGAAGTAAAATATATTTTCGTTTCTGATCAGATTTTATGGGATAAAGTTTCTGCTGTTATAAAAGATTTGCCAAGCGTTAAAGGCGTTTTCTCTTTTGATATATTGCCTGGAATGGCAAACTGGTCGGAGATTTTAGAGAAGGGAAAACAAAATCCGGCACCCGAAAAAGTTGCAAGTATTAGAGCTAGTATTGGAGCAAATGATATGGCTACTATTTTGTACACTAGTGGTACTACTGGCGTTCCAAAAGGTGTTATGTTATCTCATAACAATATTATTAGCCAAATAATCGCGGCAACACATTTAGCTCCAGTGAATGAACATAGTCGTGCATTAAGTTTCCTACCCTTGAATCATGTTTATGAACGAACACTTTCCTATTTGTATATGTCGAAAGGGGTGTCAATTTATTATGCAGAAAGTATTGACAAGGTTGCTGATAATTTAAAAGAAGTAAAGCCAGAAATCTTTGGATGCGTTCCTCGATTATTCGAAAAAGTATATGATCGAATAATTGCTAAAGGAGGGGAACTTACCGGTATTAAAAAGAAATTATTTTTCTGGGCTTTAGAGCTCGGATTGAAGTATGAAACAAATGGAGCGAACGGTGCATGGTATGGCTTCAAATTGAAAATTGCACGGAAATTAATTTTCAACAAATGGCAAGAAGCACTAGGTGGAAATGTGAAAGCCGCAATTTCGGGAGGGGCAGCATTACAACAACGATTAGCGCGCGTTTTTTGGGCAGCAGAAATTCCTATTCTTGAAGGTTACGGATTAACAGAAACTAGTCCTGTTGTTGCAGTGAATACACTAGATCCTGGCGGTTTAAAATTTGGAACTGTAGGCAAATTATTAAATAATGTAACGGTTAAGATTGCAGACGATGGTGAGATACTTTGTAAAGGTCCGAATTTGATGTTGGGATATTATAAGCGACCTGATTTAACGGCTGAAGTAATTGATTCCGATGGTTGGTTTCATACAGGTGATATTGGCATGTTTGAAGATGGTGTTTATCTGAAAATTACCGATCGAAAAAAAGAAATTTTTAAAACATCTGGAGGAAAATATATTGTTCCGCAACACATCGAAAATAAATTAAAAGAATCACGATTTATTGAACAAGTAATGGTTGTAGGGGAGAATCAAAAATTTCCAGCGGCTTTCGTTGTTCCTGCATTTGCTTTCTTAAAAGAATGGTGTATTCGCAAAGGAATAGAAGTGCCCGATACAAACGATAAATTAATTGCAAATGGTCAAGTGAAAGTACGCATGATGGAAGAAGTAGAAGAAGTAAACAAATCTCTTTCACATTATGAAGCGATTAAAAAAATAGAATTACTTCCTCATGAATGGACCATTGATAGAGGAGAACTTACTCCAAAATTAAGCCTCAAACGCAGAGTGATTTTAGAAGAAAATAATAAGTTGCTGGAAAGAATTTATATAGAGTGATGTAACTATTTAAATCAAGTGCATTCTTTTAGGTTTTTACAGTATACTTCAAATTCTTTATTATTCCATCTGCTAAAATAGAATCAGGTTGTCCGTTTACGTTTAGTGCTTGCGCTCTAAAAATACAATTTACAGTCTTGTTGATGTTGTCATTTGAAAGGACTTTCATATACCCTGTTTTTGTTCCGACTGTCGTGTAAGAGTAAGGGGTGGTCAGCCAATCAATAACTGTTCCATCACATATATGATCAACTGCTTTCCAGATACAACTGTTACAGGAGCTATCATAAGAACAGGTCATAAAATTTTTATTAGTTATCCCATTAAGAGGAGGATTGTGCCATGACCAATTATTAGCAATCAAACGTAATCGATTGTTTCCGCTGAAAAGATAAATGAGGAGACTGCGTTCATAATAACCATTGCTAAAGTTTGTAGAAGTATCGAGAGTGGCAATAGCAGAATCTAAAGGAACACTTATTTGGTTAATTCTAAAACTTCCTTCAAATGGAATAACTGTGGTAGCAACAGAATCCTCTTCTTTTTTACAAGAGTTAAAAACAAAACCAATTACAAGAAAAACTACAACATAAATAAAATTTAAGTTGTATAATCGGTTCATGTTTTTAAATATTTCCTTGACCTAGTAAAACAATTGGATTTTCTAAAAGTGCTTTAAACGTATTCAAGAATTTTGCTCCTACAACACCATCTACAACACGATGATCACAACTTAGTGTAACTTTCATCACATTACCAGGTTGCACCATTCCGTTTTTCACAACAGGAATTTGTTTAATTGCGCCAACGGCTAAAATACATGCATCGGGTGTATTGATGATCGCAGTAAACTCTTCAATGTTAAACATGCCTAAGTTAGAGATGGTAAACGTGTTCCCTTCCCAATCTTGCGGTTGTAGTTTTTTGTCTTTTGCTTTTTGCGCGTATGCTTTAACTTCAGTTGCTATTTGCGATAATGTTTTAGTATCTGCATAGCGTACCACAGGAACTAATAATCCATCTTCAACAGCAACAGCAATTCCAATATTAATATGATGATTAGTACGAATTCTATCTCCAAGCCATGATGAATTAACCGCAGGATGCTGACGTAAAGAAGAAGCAACAGCTTTTACAACAAAATCATTAAACGATATTTTTACAGAGTTAATTTGATTAATACTTTCACGTGCATGTATCACATCATCCATGTCAATATCCATGGTGAGATAAAAATGTGGCGCTGTAAACATACTTTCTGAAAGACGTTTCGCAATTGTTTTGCGCATTTGTGAAACACCAACTTCCTCAAAACTTTCAGAAGTAATAGCTCCAGTTGCTAAGGTCGCTGGTTGAACAAATGCTCCTTGTTTGAACCAGTCGATGTCACGTTTAACAATTCTTCCATGATCACCGCTGCCTTTTAACATTCCGAGATCAACACCTTTTTCTTGCGCAATTTTTTTTGCAAGTGGAGATACTTTTACACGATCATCTGTGTTCACTGGTGTTGTTACATCTGCAACACGTGGTTCTGATTTTACTGGAACCGCAACAGTTGTTGAAATTGGTTCAGCAGCTACTTTTGAAGCGATAGGTGCAGGAGTAGGAACAGCAGCAGCAACTTCGGCGATGGGAGCAACAGCTTTTGCTTGTTCCGCAGCTAATTGTGCTTTAAAATCTTCTCCTTCTTTTCCGATTACTGCAAGGATACTATCAACAGGTGCAGCTTTGCCTTCTTCAATACCAATATTAAGCAATACGCCGTCAAAATAAGATTCAAACTCCATCGTTGCTTTATCCGTTTCGATTTCAGCCATGAGTTCTCCAATCTTCACTTTATCACCTACTTTTTTATGCCACTTTACCAAAACTCCTTCTGTCATGGTATCACTCATCTTAGGCATGCGTACTATCTCGGCCATGGTAAAATTTATTTAAAATTTAGGATTATAAATTGTTTGATAAGATGAATCTAACAACATTCTAGTATTTAACATCGCATCAATCTAATTGGTAATAGAATTTTGTTCAAGTAAAAAATAATTTCGAAATTTTTCTTAATTCTTATCCCGATAGCTACCGAGACGTAATTCTTAATTTACTCTATAATGTACGGATAATCTTCCTGCATATAAACATCCTTAAAGAGTTCGGATGCATCAGGATACGGCGATTCTTCAGCAAACTTTACACTATCATCAACAATATCGGCTACTTTTTTGTTGATAGCTTCCACTTCCTCTTCGGTTGCAAGATTATTGGTAAGTAAAGTTTCTCTTGCAATTTCAACAGGATCTTTTGCTTTATAACTTTCTACTTCTTCCTTAGTTCTGTATTTCGCAGGATCACTCATTGAATGACCTCGATAACGATAGGTTTGCATCTCTAAAAATACAGGACCTTTTCCTGAACGTGCATGCTCGCAAGCCATCTCCATCGCATCATGAACAGCTTCTACATTCATTCCATCAACTGGATAAGATGGCATGTCGTATCCAGATCCAATTTTATATAATTCTGTAACGTTACTAGTTCTTTCTACCGATGTCCCCATCGCATACGCGTTATTTTCAACAACAAATACTACAGGAAGTTTCCATAACATCGACATATTAAATGCTTCGTGTAATGCACCTTGACGAACAGCACCATCACCCATATAACAAACACAAATATTTCCTGTATTATTATATTTTTCTGCGAAAGCGATACCAGCGCCCAATGGAATTTGACCACCTACAATACCATGCCCACCAAAAAAACGTTTCTCTTTCGAAAACATGTGCATCGAACCTCCTTTTCCCTTAGAACAACCAGTAGCTTTTGCAAAAAGTTCTGCCATTACTTCGCGAGCAGAAATGCCTTTTGCTAGTGCATGCGCATGATCACGATAGGCAGTTATCATAGCATCCGAAGGTTTCAGTACACTCATGGCTCCGGCAACAACTGCTTCCTGTCCAATATATAAATGACAAAAGCCTTTTATTTTCTGCATGCCATAAAGCTGCCCTGCACGTTCTTCGAAGCGACGCATCAGTAACATATCTTCATACCATTTCAGGTAAGTCTCACGGCTGAATTTCAGCTTATTCTTTTTGACTTTGCTAGTGCTAGTTTCCATTAAAGGCAAAAATAGGCTAAATCACATTAGTTTTCATTAAAAATAGCATTGAAACTATCAGCTTAAGAAAATAGATAAAATCACTATTTTGCTGCCATACTTTCTGCATTAAAAAGGAATGGCAAAAGCTGCTTAACACTTGGAGCAACAATAAATTTCCCCTCTCCAGATTCCATAATTAATCTAATTTTCTGACCATAACGTTGCTCATATTCTGCCATTACTTGTCGGCAATCACCACAAGGACTTACTGGAACCGATGCATTATCAGTGCTTTCAGGATATGCAGTGATCGCGATTGATTTTATCTTCTCACCTGGATGTTGTGCTCCTGCAGCAAAAAGTGCAACACGTTCTGCGCAAAGTCCAGATGGATAAGCAGCATTTTCTTGATTATTTCCTCTAATGATTTTGCCGTTTTCAAGCTCAACAGCAGCACCAACATGAAAATGTGAATAAGGTGCATACGCATCAAGAGCGGCTTTTTTAGCTTCATTAATCAACGCTTGATCAACTTGTGGAAGTTCGCTAAAGGATTGGTATTCTTCAAAGGTACTATCTAGTGTAATATGACGCATAAAATGATTTATAGAAACCTAAAGATAGTGATTTGTTGTTTACAGTCTCAGGTAGTGCCCTCAATTAGATGTATATCACAATTATTTTGACCTTACTTAAAGAATGTTATTCAGCATTTTGTGAATAATCTTGCTGCTTTAATGTGTATTTGATTAATGCATTGGAGTAATGTTACATCACATTGTTAATCAAAGTTATTTCATCACTGCAATAGTATTTGGTTTTTCTTTATTAATTATTCTAATTGCATGTTATCTTAGAATGAGAAAATTACAAAATCATTAAAAGTTGATAAGCACACTACAAAATCAAAACTAACAATATAAAATCTGACAATGGAGACAAAAAAAACTTCTTCGATTTTTAGTTCCGGTATATTTTTTAACAATAGGTAAATTACATCTTAAACATTTTTTTTTGTGTGGGCCAACCAGTGTTGTTTTAATTCAAATTGCCGTTTCCATTCTAAAAATTGAAAGCTATAGATACTTGCTTCACCAATCAGTTTTTTGAGTTTGTATGAAGGCAATTTATTTATGAGCGATTCGGGATGTACGCGAATATGATATAAAACCTCATTTTTAATTATGTTTCCAACTCCTGCAAAAATATCTTGATCTAAAAGTGCATCACAAACAAGTGCTTCGGGTAGTTGTTTAATTTTGGCTTTAGCACTTTTAGGATTCCAATCTTCATTCATTACATCTGCACTCCAATCATAATGTGTATTTAGGTCGCCTTTTAAATATTTAATGGAGCACGAATAGAAATTTATTTCACCTTTTTTGAAAGTAAAATTTAAACGTATTGGTTTATCAGTTTTTTTTTCATTGACTCGATAACTGCCAAACATTAAAAAATGAATTCGAAGTGTAAAATCTTTAAAGCATATAAGAAAATGTTTACCCCAACTTTTAAAAGCAAGTACTTTTTGGTTTAGCAAATGTGCCTGGTCTATATTGCTATTACCACAAATAGCAAGAATTTTTTTACCTGTGAATTGCATTACTTCTTCTTTTAAAAGAACAATTGACGGACCTTCGGGCATTTTATTTAGCTGATTTAATTTTTTTCGTACTTAAACTTGCTTTTAACATATCCATTAAATTGTCATTTTGTTTATGTACCACTTTCATTTTCGGAATTGATATTTTTTTCCCTTTAGATTTTTCTTTAATAATTTTTAATAGTTTAGAAGTATAGGAATCTTTGTATTTAGTAATATTGAATTTTTCTGTAAGTTGCTCAACTAATTTATTCGCCATATCCATTTCTTATGTTTTAGTCTTAGAAATCGGTGGTAATATTAATTTAGAAGTTTCTCTAATTTCCTGAGCAAATCGAATACGATTTAAAACTATTACGTTTTTATATGGCTTGAGAATTGCCAACCCTTCTTTATTTCTCAAAACAAATGTGGTAACCCCTACTTTACCCGAAGATTCTAAAGCGTCACGTAACAAGGCATAAGCCTTCATCGCAGATTTTTCGGGTTCAAGGTAGTAGGGTTGTTCATAATAGAGGCTATCAATTTCCTGTTCTTTAACAAAATTTACAATTTCAATAGTCTTTGTTTTTATAGCATCTGCAGCTTCAAAATCTTCTTCTTCTAAAATTACATAACCACTATCCATCTTATAACCTTTAACAATATTTTCATAAGCAACTTCCTTTCCTCTTGCTTCATTAACACGCTTAAATTTAATGTTTGAATGGTCTTTGATGTCAAGCATATCTAAATCGAGTGTGCTTTCCTGTACCGCCGAAAATAATTTTACTGGAATATTAATTAATCCAAAACTGATTGAACCTGTCCAAATTGAACGCATGATATTTTATTTTAAAACATTATAATATTAAATTAAAAAATACTGTCTCCGTTTTTTTCGTACGAGCATTAATACAAATAATGCACAATGTATTTTATAGATAATTATAATCTGTGTGGTGTGGGAATTTTTTCACCAAGTCAGAAAAGAAGCACACTAATTTGTAAATAAATCTCCACCATAAAACTATCTTAAATCATTAATATTTTTTTAGTGCTTTGTGGTTTTCCTTTTGAAGTTGATGTTTCCTCCATTTCTTCAAATTGATTTGATGGTTAATAAATTGACCACCTTATTTCGCCGTTCGATGGAAGAGTTGCCTTATCGATTTGAGTTTTTCTCTGAGCACTTAATGCTTTATTCTTTGCCTGAACAGATTTTTCATTTCGTTTGGTGCCTTCTGCTTTTTCTTCTAATAAGCCGTTAGTATCCAGCACATGTTGATATGGGTCTTCGATGTATTGCCAATCCTCACCCATTTCAGAAGTTTTTCCTTCATTCCAAGGGCCAGAAAAATCTTCTCCTTGTGACATGTTGAAATATTTGTTACTGTATTTGGGGTCACCTTGTAAGATGCCTGGTGGGAAGTTAGGTTGAACACTATCTAGGGCAGCTTGGAACATCTGGAAATGGGTTACCTCACGCGTCATTAAAAATCGGAGTGTTTCTTTTACTAAAACATCATCAGTAAATTTCATAAGGTTTTCGTAAACCAATTTTGCTGTTGATTCAGCTGCCATGTTAAGCCGCATATCTACAGTTATATCTCCCATGCCCATAATGTAAGTTGCTGACCATGGATTTCCATTGCTGTCAGTTAGCGACGGCGTTCCTCCACTAACTAAAAAGAAATGAGGATTTACCAAAGCTTCATGAATGTAACCTTCTTTAGCACCTTTGCCATCTAATAATTTGGTGAGGTCAGATTCATCAGCAGCATTTTTTAGTTCACCATTTACTCCTGTAAGAAGCATTTGGATGGTTGCTCCAACGATTTCCAAATGGCTGAATTCTTCTGTTGCAATATCCATAAGCATATCATACTTATCAGGATAAGGTTTGCGGCATCCAAATGCTTGAACGAAATACTGCATTGCAGCTTTAAGTTCACCATTAGGACCACCGAATTGTTCGAGCAATAATCTTGCAAATCGAGGATCTGGTTTGGACACTCGTGCATTAAACTGTAATTCTTTTACGTGATGAAACATAAATATGGAGCTTTATTTGGTTATTGTAATTTGTGATTAATTTAACTTTTACCGGAATAAATTTCTTCGCCACGGTTTGCGCGCCAGCTTTCTTCCAAATATTTCGCATCATCTTCATTGCGTGGTTTTACACCCATAACAATATTTCCATTTTTAACACCAGAATCATAAAGCTTAGCACGTTCTTCAGGTATACCCGATCCTACTAACGCCCCAATAATTCCACCTGTAATACCTCCTGCACCTGCACCTGCAAGACCTGCTGCAATGGGGCCAGCTACAATTAGTCCAAGACCAGGTATGAGCAAACTTGTACCCACTGCTGCAATTACTCCAGCAATAGCACCTACCGCTCCTCCAATGGCTGAACCTTTTCCAGCACCTTCAGCGGCTTTAGTGCCGAGTTCGGTTTCTTTTACGTCTCCTGAGAAATGTTTTTTTCGTGTCTCATCCGACATCACCAAATTTATATCATCCTTTGTATAACCTCTTTCATGCAAAGTTTTATATGCATTTTCTGTGCTTTCTCTGTCTCGAAACATTCCAGTTAACATTGACCCACTGCCTGTGGTCGTTTTCTCCTGCATTTGAATTTGTTCTTTTTCCATTTTGTTTATTTATATTTAATTTGTGAATTAAAAATCAGTGCTGCATTTTACTACTTATTTAATATTTTTTTTGTAAGTATTATCTGGCACCAAATACATTTTATTCTTATCGGTTTTATTTTTTTTAGGCACAGTGTTTTTTGATGGAGATGCAGATTTTATCGTCGAATATTTTGATTGGGTAGTTTTTTGGTGCTTAATAGTAGTTTTGTAATTTTTATACTTAACAGTACGTGTCTTCGAACTATCCCTCAGATTATATTGATGTTGTATCATTTTCGATTCGTGCAATTTGTCTTTATTCTGCATATCATCTTGCATCTGAAAATCATTTTTCTTGTTTGGATTATTATCTTGATTGTGCATAGAGCCATTTGGATCCCTCTTAATTTTAAAATCTTCGTCGGAGTTGGGCAAGGAATCTGCATTCGTCTTGTAATTCAAGGAATCTTTTTGTGAATATGCGTTAAAGCTGATTAGCAAAGTGACAATTACCACTAATATATTTTTCATGTTTTTTTTATTAATATTATTTATTTTTTATTGCTCCGCATGACTAACACTGCAATGACAACTATCACTAAAACCACTATAAAGATTCCGAATCCCATGCCTGCTTTGAAAATTCCTGCTATTGCACTGCAAGAGCTTAATAAAAGTACAAGTACAATATAGACATTGAAAGCCAAATACTTTTTCATAAATATTGATATAAAGAATAATTGATTATAAGAAAAGCAAACCTCTCGCTATTGGAGAGGTTTGTATAAATCTTTTTTACAAATCTCTTCTTTTAGGATTTTGATTTCCGTGTTCTTCGCCTTCTGAATCCGAATCTTTAGGTCGCCATTCACTACCTGTTACTTTATCCTTGGAGTTTTCATCTTGATCTTTAGATTCTTTTAAATCAGATTTAGATTTGCCTTCACTAAAAGTAGAAGCTTGACGTTGTTGATTTCCAGACTGGTTTCCACCTTGAGAACCTTGATGAGTTCCTAGGTTTGTCGTTGATTTGTTCGGATCGGTTGTTTTATTTTTACCATCCGGTGTTTTTTGATTTGACGAGCTACCAGATTGCTGGTTGCGTTGGTCTTTTTGGTTTTCTGACATTTTGATTTTTTTAAGTTATTATATAGTAATTACGATGTAAAATTCAAAACTTATTAAAGAATAAGCGTTATATAATTTTATAATTTTTTTATATAATTAATACTTGTGATTTAATTGCAAGTTTTATGACTAATAAAGTGTGCCAAGGTTACGAGCCAAGTGCAGTGATAGAAGATGAAAAAGTCAAATGAATTCATGTGGAAATTTAAAATCTTGCCTACAAGAATCAAATTTTTTTATTGAAGATAGAATTAAAAGCACTTCGGTATTTGAATAATATAGACGTAATTCCATTTCTTATTTATTCGACGAAAACTTGCAAAAATGAATTATTTTTAAGTGTGCAGAAATGTAATGGAATTCATGCATCTAATGTAACAAAGGGTATTTCTCTTAAATCAAATATTAGTTTTGAGTTAGTTCAATAAATTATTTATCAAAGTAAATTGATAGTTTTTTAACTTATGTGTTTGTCATTTTTAATATCGATTAATGAAAAGGGGTAAAGTAACGATGAAAAAATAATTTATGAATCAAAGTTTATTCGTGAATATGAAAAATGTTTTTAACGTAATAACACGTTTGTTTAGGAATAAAATTATTCCTAATGAATAATTCCATTCACTGTTATTTCCGTTCTTCTATTTAGTTGATGCATCTCTTCGGTGCAAGGTTCGCCATCACCGCAGTTGTTTACCATTACAGATTCACCACTCCAGGTAACTTTTCCAATTTGTTTATTGCTGATACCTTTATCAATTAAATATTGTTTAATAGATTTCGATCTGTTCTCAGAAAGTTTTTCGTTATATTCTTTCGTCGCACGACTATCCGTATGCGAATTAATACTAATCTTAACATCTGAATGTTCCTTTAAGAAAGCTAATACTTCAATCATTGTTTTAGTTGCATCTTCACGAATATTGTATTTGTCAAGATCATAATAAACAATCTTATACCAATTTTCATACGGATAAACATCTTTTGCAGGAGTTAACTCTACTTTGTAGTTAAGGTCTTTCGGTGTTTGTCCAAGTTGTCCTTTTAACATAATAATTTTAGGGCGATATCCTGCCGTAGAAATAATTAATTGCTCGTCTTTTTCTGGAACTAACGCTTGTTTATATTGGCCTTGTAAATCAGTGCTTCCAATTTCACGTCCAGTAATCTCATCTTTAATAATGGCACCAGGAATCGGCAATTTTGTATCTGCATCAATAACAGTAATGCTAATTGCAAATGCCGAAGGCTTCCCGAGTTCAATACGCACGAATGGATCAATGGGAGTTATTGATGATGTAGCAAATTGTAAAGTGGTATCACCTAACCCTTCTGCTTGTCCTTTTATCGTATAATTTTTATCGAACTCACCTGGAAAATCAAAACGTCCATTTTCCATTGTAGTAAATGACAGAGTATTATTGTCAGATTTCAATTCAACTTTTGCATTCTTTATCGGCTGACCATTTTCTTTGTTTACTACAATTCCACGAATACGAATTGATTTCTTCTTGAATGTGTAAAGATCATCATCAAAGCCTCTATTCGCTCGATTAGAACTTAAGTATCCAATTTT
>JANXSD010000107.1 GCA_025352785.1 Bacteroidota bacterium | reverse complement strand
CCATTATATGTTTCTATTTATAGATCTATCAATTTGTAGTCTTAATTAATTTTTTTGTAATCTTTTCGTTACCAGATATTACATTTAAAATGTAATTTCCTGATGCAAGATTTTTATCATCGGTATAATCGAAACTATTTGTACCTGCATCATCTATTGTGGTTTCATCAAATACAATTTGACCTTCCATGTTCATGATAGTAATTCTTGACTCCCCACCCTTTGATTTTCTATAGTTGAGTGTAAATTGATTTTTAAATGGATTCGGCCCTATTGATAAAACTTCTAATGATGAAGATGTAACTCTTGCATTGCTTTCATTTAAAACAATTCGTATTGGTGAATAGGAATAGTGACCATTGTAATCCGTCTGTTTTAATCGATAGTAAGATTTCCCTTTTGCTAGATTCACATCCGTTGAATTATAGTTTTTAGTAATGTAACAGGTGCCTGCACCTTTTACTCTTTCAATTTCATCAAATGTTTTACCGTCAATGGATCGTTCAATTGTAAAGAAATCATTGTCTTTTTCACTCGCAGTACTCCAATCAATATTTACTTGATCGTTATTAAGTTTTGCATTGAAACTAATTAATTTTATTGGTAAGGCACCATTAGAACTTACGAGCACTATTGGTGAAAAACTGGAAACTCCATAAGCTGAAATAATTCCTATTCCTGTAGTTATTCCTGTCGTTGAGCCAAACTGTGTTGACCACCTAGTTCCATCCCACGATTGCATCGCGAAAGTTCCATTGGTATTAGCTGCTAATGTCGTATTTTCTGATCCACAATAAGAAAGTGTAAGGTCAGCAGTGAAACCAGGTGCTTTTATAACCCACCATCTATCAATAACATTTGCAGTTGCAATATCCGCACCTTGACGATTTAAATTACTTACAGCAGCTACGTTTGATAATCCTGTTAAGGGAGTATTGTCTGCTCCCGTAGCTCTAGTGGAAACTTCTACAGTGCCTCCCGTGCCAATTGTTGGTGAAAAGGTCACTGGAATATAATTACTACTATTTACTGCAAATGGATATACATGTAATCCACTTGTCATGCTCATCCATTTCACAATAGAATTATTTATTGCAGAATTCGTTTCGCTTTTTAAATATCCATTTGTTCTAGTAATAGCAGTCGTTGTCCCAGTTTCAATAATTAAATTATTATTGTTTAATTTCAATTCACCCGCCATTAAATTTAATTGTGATCGTACATAAGTACTTGTATTAAGTGACGTGAATTCCAAATCAGGCGTTCCTCCAAAATTAATATTTAGAATCCCATATTTATGTTTTGTTTGTGTGGCAACACCTACACCTAAACTGGTAATCACTTGATTGTCGATACCATTGTATTCAACGATACTATTGGCATTTAAATCGAAATCCATATTTACATTATTGTTAATCGTGGCATTTGTTGTGCCATCATATAACCCGTAAGTATTTGCAGTTTTAATAGTTCCACCACTAGCTACATTTAAACCAGAATTCGTAGCAGCTCCGTTTGATACTATTTGATTCGTTCCTGTATTTAATATTCCACCATTAGCAATTGTTAAAAAGGTTGTTCCCGCTGTAGCTGATGAAGCAATTTGTAAGTTTCCTGATGATAAAAGTAAAGTAGTTCCATTATTGATGGTTTGTTTAACTTGCTGAATTGAATGTGTAATTGCAGAACGTGTAAATGTTATTGTCCCTGACTTATTGAAATTTAATTGTCCGTATAATATCCCTGAACCGGCAGAAGCAGCAGTCATACTTCCTGAACCTCCAATTGTATAATTACTACCGCTTAAATTAATGCTATATATTCCTGTACTACTCGAATTATCACTGTAATTAATTGTGCCAGCGGTTTGACTAAAATCTCCTGCAACATTTATGGAAATATTTTCAGCTGCCGCAGTTGTTGAATTATTATATAAATAAAACGTTCCTCCAGTTTGTATAAATGATCCTGTTATTGAAACAGTAGAACTACCACTTTTTGATTTAGTAGCCAAAGTTCCACCACTTATTGCTAAGTTCCCTGAAATATTTATCGTTGCTGATCCTGCATCAGCAGAAAAATAATTTGTTCCTCCGGTTACTGAAATGTTTCCTGCATGATTCCATGTTAATGAATGATTTCCATTTTGAATTTTAGTTATTCCTCCTGATAAAACGATATTGCCGGTCGTTGACACAGTTTCATTGCCGTAGGAAACACTGTTTGAAAATTCTGCAGACGCATTTCCACTAATAGAAGTAGTACCAACTATGGTAGTGTTTATACCTGCTAAGTTATTTACTGATGATAAATTTGCTAATCCATTGCCTCGAAAAATATCTGTAGTGTTGGTGAAAATAATACTCAGGTTCCCATTTACTATAAACGTATTTGTTAATGAAGTGGATGAAACTGCATAATAAACCATAAAAATTCCACCCGAATAATTAATGTTATTCATAGTAATGCTACATGTTCCTGCACTTGTTGTTGTTAGGTTCCAAACGCCTCTGAAATCACCATCCGATTGTGTAAAAGTTCCAGAAACTGTCATTGAAGAATTGCCATTCCCAACGCCACTTACACCTGTATTCCAAATTAGATCAAAGTATCCTTGATTGCTAAAATTTCCAGTAATGGTTAATGAGGCAGTGCCATTTCCATCAACTATACTGTAAAATTCACTGTAAATTGCCCCCGACTTTAATAGTGTTAAGTTTCCGCCAATAACTACTGTTGAATTTCCATTCCCTGTTTTACAACCATAAAAATATCCTCGTGTCATATCA
>JANXSD010000066.1 GCA_025352785.1 Bacteroidota bacterium | reverse complement strand
TTTTAATGATTTAATTGTTGGATATAAATATAATACAATAAAAAATAGCAATAATATGGTTGCTGAGGTTGATGCAGAAATTTTTGTGAACGCCGTTGGTGGATCGTATCAAAATGGTTTTGGATTTGAATTACCTATTCCATCATCCTTCGTACAAAGTGTAACAGGCAATAACTTAAGTGGAAATTATATTCATCAAAATGGAAATAACACCGAAGCTGGGCAACAAAATTGTGTAGTTATAGCCTTTGATAATGCTTTAAATTTGGCGAAACGTCCTAGTGGATATTACGTAAATACTCAAATAGGTTCACCCGTTGTAATATCTGATACTCTTCACATAAAAATTAAATTTGTAACACCATTATCGACGAATTCGATAGGATTATCACCATTCAATCCATTTATGATAAGTAATCTTAGACGTGGTTATGAAATACATCTTCCAGATAATGCACCAACCGATTTAGCAGATATGTCATTATTTAATACCTTTAGTGATAGAAGTAATGTAGCATTAGGAAGATATTATAAATCGGATCAAAATTTACCTTGGGCATTAAATATTCCTGCTGCTTATCCAATTGTTGTTGAGAAAAATCAAATTATTGCAGCTTATACAAAATTCCAATATTGGGCAGTATCAGGAGGAACACAATACCAAGATTGGTATCAGGACAAACCAGGTTACAGAAATACAAACTATATTTTAAATAGATAAATGATGATTCGCGCTTTTCTTTCGCATTATATTTTAACATCATTTTTGTTAATACTATTTATGCTGAGCTTTAACAATGTTAATGCTCAGCATAAATTTGAAATTGATACTTCCATCAATTTAATTGATGGAAGTTTTAATCCGTATAAATCAATGCAACCAGGCGATACTATTTGGTTGAAACCAGGTTTACGAAAATTATTAATTTTACGAAACATTCATGGAAGTAATGATCTTCCTGTTACTATAATCAACCAAGGAAAAGTAGAATTTAATAGTAATCATTATTTTGGCATTTCAATTCGTCATTGTTCTTTTATACATTTAAGTGGTGAAGGTGACCCTTCCATTAAATATGGAATCAGTATTTTCAACATTCAAGGAACAGCATTAGGAGTTGGTGATTTTTCTACTGATTTCGAAATAAATAATATTGAAATTGGGAATTCTTTATACTCAGGAATAACTGCTAAAACAGAACCCGATTGCGACTTCAACAGGAATAGTTTTGTTCAAAAAAATACTGTAATACATGATTGTTACATACATCATAGTGGCACAGAATCTATGTACATTGGTAGCTCGTTTTACAACGGTCAAACATTAACGTGTAACGGACGATCGAAAGTGGTGTTACCTGCGCTTTTAAGTAATGTGAAAATATACAATAACTTGATTGAATACTCAGGTTGGGATGGAATACAAGTTAGCTCCGCAATCAACACTCAAATATATAATAACAAAATATATTACGATAGTCAGAAACAAGTAGATTGGCAAATGAATGGAATTATTTTAGGAGAAGGTTCTACAGGATCTATCTTTAACAACTTGATTAAAGATGGCGAAGGTTCTGGAATTTTGGATAATGGATTAGGAGATATAAAAATCTATAACAATATTATTTTGAATCCAGGAAAAAACAATGAAAAACCTAGTTCCAATTATGGAATTTATATTGATGATAAATCAAGCTTTCCACAAATGTATTTTTCAGTATACAATAATTTAATTTTGAATCCTAGAAAAGAAGGTGTGAGAATGCTAAGTAATTTAAGTAGTAATAAAAATAGTATATCCAATAATATTATCATAAAAAGCGGACTAATTGCTAGTACAACAAATCCCGATGAAGATTATATACTAAGTATCGGAAATCCAGTTATAAAAAATTCAAATTTTTGCTCCAGTAGTCTTGATCAATTATTTTTTATGGATGATCTCCATGATAATTTCAATTTACAATCCGTATCTCCCGTAATTGATGCTGGATCAAAAATTATTTATTCAGAGTTTACTGAGGATTATTATTCTCAACCTAGAGAACAAGGCAATGGCCTAGATATTGGACCTGTAGAATCAAAATATACAAAAAACACTAATTACCTTGATAGCACTCAATTAATTTCAGAGATTGTTTACCCCAATCCTATTGAGGAAGAAGAATATTTTACGATAGAATTCTCCAATGATTTACCTGCTTTAATTAAATTTAATTTAGTGGATCAACTGGGTGCCATTAAAAAACAATTAGGCAGTCAATACTTTATAAATGGAAACCATCAAATAAGTTTCGAATCTAAACAACTTGAAATTGGTTTAAACCTAATTCAAATCTCCAAAGCAAGAAAAAGTAAATTGATTCGCGTAGTCAAAAAAGAAAGTAGTAAATAATTTTTTCAAGGAAGCGCCTTAATAATTTCAATAAAACTTCTAGATTTCAAAGCAGCTCCACCAATCAATCCGCCATCCACATCCGGTAAGGAAAAAAGTTCCTTTGCATTTTTTTCATTACAACTTCCACCATATAAAATTGTAGTTTGATCTGCAATGTCAGCACCATATTTATCAGCAACTAATTTGCGAATAAAAGCGTGCATCTCTTGTGCCTGGTCGGGAGAAGCTGTAAGACCAGTTCCAATAGCCCAAACCGGTTCGTACGCAATCACTGTATTTTTAAAATCATCAACAGATAACTCAAACAAACTATTTGTTAATTGTTGCTTAACGATTTCAAAATAATTTTCAGAATTTCTATCCGCAAGTAATTCGCCACAACAAAAAATTGGAGTTAATTTTTCCGATAACGTCAACTTAGTTTTATTTAAAAGTTGTTCATTGCTTTCGTTAAAATAAGCACGACGTTCGGAATGTCCAATAATAATATATTTTCCTCCAACAGAATTTATCATCGAAGCAGAAACTTCACCTGTATAGGCACCAGAAATTTTATCAGAACAATTTTGCGCTCCAATACCAAATCGTTTATCAGCGGAAGCTTGTTGTGCTAATGCACCAATGTGCACGAAAGAAGGGATGATTGCAACACGAACATCACGCGACTCCTCATCGGCTAACATACCTATGATTTCAGCCATCAACCACTGCGCATCCTGACGTAATAAATTCATTTTCCAGTTTCCAGCAACAAGCTTTCGATCCAAATTTCTCATGCGACGAAAATAGTTTTTAATTTGCAATAAGTGGCTTCCTTCTTCAACACATTTTTTATCTTTGCGCATGCCTCGATATTTTCTAGAATTAGCCTATAAAGGCTCCCATTATCATGGATGGCAAGAGCAAATCAATGCCTCTACCGTGCAAGAGCATCTAAACAAAGCACTATCAATACTTTGTCGGGAACCTATTGAAACACTCGGCTGCGGACGAACCGATACTGCTGTTCATTCATCACAATTTTTTGCCCATTTCGACTCTACTATTTCCCCTAATGAAATTGAAAAGCTTCCGCATAAATTAAATGCGATATTAAATCATGATATTGTAATTTATCGAATTATAGCTGTTGCTGAAAATGCACATGCGCGATTCGATGCAATAAAAAGAAGTTACAGTTATTATATCAGCAAAGAGAAAAATCCATTTCTAAATGAATTTACATGGTATTGGACACATGAGTTAGATATTAACTTAATGAACCAAGCAGCTGCCCTCCTATCCCACTATGATAACTACGGATGTTTTAGTAAATCAGGTGGACAGCAACACACTAATATTTGCATCATTTCAGAAGCAAAATGGTTAGAAGAAGGCAACTTGCTACGATTTACAATCACTGCCAACCGATTTCTTAGAGGGATGGTAAGAACAATTGTTGGAACGTTGATTCAAGTGGGCGATCATAAAATTACTTTACAAGATTTCGAAAATATTATTAAAAGTCAGGATAGAACGAAAGCCGGACAATCAGTTCCCGCAGAGGGATTGTTCCTCGAAGAAATTTGTTATCCGTACATTCACAGCAAACGACGTAGTCCATTTCATCCATGAGCGTAAGCGGAAAAGCATT
Source organism: Bacteroidota bacterium (assembly GCA_025352785.1). Lineage (GTDB taxonomy): Bacteria > Bacteroidota > Bacteroidia > AKYH767-A > OLB10 > JANXSD01. The sequence goes on along the minus strand of JANXSD010000066.1, from coordinate 11,800 downwards.
CGATAGCCATCTTTTAAAAAGGCTCTATCACTATACAAAACCATACCGTAAAATGTTTTACGGAGCATTGGTATTAACGATCACATTGGCTTTAGTTGCACCACTACGACCAATCTTAACGCAGTATGCATTAGATAATTTCGTTACTACCGATAATGAAAAAGGATTGATGTGGTTAACTATTGCAATGATTGTAATTTTGATAGTGCAATCCTGTCTACAATATTTTCATTCGTGGTACACCAACTTACTCGGACAAGAAGTGATTCGTGATTTACGAACATCGTTGTTTGATCGAATGATGAACTTCAAATTAAATTATTTTGACAAAACACCAGTAGGAACAACAGTAACTCGAAGCGTTTCTGATATGGAAACAATTGCGGATATTTTCTCTGAAGGTTTAATTATGATCATCGGTGATATACTTCAGCTTGTAGTAATTATCGGCGTAATGTTTTATATGGATTGGCGATTAGCTTTGATTAGTTTAAGTACAATTCCGTTATTAATGATTGCAACCAATGTATTTAAAAATAAAATTAAAGCAAGCTTTGGTGATGTAAGAACGCAAGTTGCTGCCCTAAATACGTTTGTTCAAGAACATCTTACCGGGATGCGCATCGTTCAAATTTTTAATCGCGAAGAAGAAGAATACAAACGCTTTGATGCAATCAATAAAGAACATCGTGATGCAAATATTAGATCTGTTTTATATTACTCCGTTTTTTTTCCTGTGGTAGAAATTTTATCTGCTATTTCTATTGGATTAATTGTTTGGTGGGGAGCTGGTGGTGTTATTCGTGAAGAAGTAACATTTGGAAATCTAGTTGCATTTATTATGTACATCAACATGTTATTTCGACCTATACGTGAGTTAGCAGATAAGTTTAATACACTACAGATGGGCATGGTAAGTTCAGAGCGAATATTCAATGTGATGGACGAAGAAGAAGTTACACATGCGGGAGGAAATTATGCTCCTGAACGTGCGAAAGGTGAAATAGAATTTCGCAATGTTTCATTTGCTTATGACTTTAACAACGGCGAAAATCATGCACCAAATTGGGTATTAAAAGATGTCAGCTTTAAAGTAAATCCTGGAGAAACTGTTGCATTTGTCGGAGCAACTGGCGCAGGAAAATCAACTATCATCAGTTTGCTAAATCGTTTCTATGAAATTAGTGAAGGTGCAATTTTTGTAGATGGAATTGATATTCGCGAATACAAAACAGAATCACTTCGTAAACAAATTGCTGTTGTATTGCAAGATGTATTTTTATTTTCTGATACCATTTCCAATAATATCACTTTACTCAATAAAGACATTCCGCTTTCGGCGATTAAAGATGCGTCCGAAAAAGTTGGTGCCTCCGTTTTCATCGATAAACTTCCTGGCACGTATGATTATTATGTTCAAGAGCGAGGCAATGTACTTTCAATGGGTCAGCGGCAATTGATTTCGTTTATACGAGCGTATGTTTACAATCCCGCAATTCTAATTTTAGATGAAGCAACATCCTCTGTTGATTCTGAAACGGAAGAAATGATTACTCGTGCAATAAACACCATTACACAGCAACGTACTTCAATTGTGATCGCGCATCGTCTCGCCACTATACAAGGTGCTGATCGCATCATTGTAATGGATCATGGTTGTGTTGTTGAACAAGGAAATCATCAAGAGTTACTTGTACATAATGGTTTTTATAAAGAACTTTTTGAAATTCAGTTTAAGCATTTACTTGTGAAAATAAATTAAGAATTAAAAATTACGAATTACGAATTATTCTGAATGGATAGAGGATTTTTTTTCAAATGCCTTGAACCATAGAGTAAAAAACTTCTTGGTAAGTCGGATTATAAAAAAATTAAAAATATACTCTCGAATTGCCACTGGAGGCAGCGAGGGAGGTACTTGAAAAATTATTTCACTATTACCAGCTTTTCAGATATTCTCGCATTTCCTTATTGTGCAGTAACAGAATAAACTCCATCACTTAACCACGGTAAGGATTTGAGAGATAAGAAAATGAATTTATTCAATTTTTAAATAAAATATTCAACGGAGACATCAATCTTCTTTTATTATTTTTGATTAATGAAAAATGTGAAAGATCTTATCACTATTGACAATGATATTTTAGGTGGTCAACCCGTTTTTAAAGGGTCGCGTGTTCCTGTATCCTCTTTGTTTAGTCATCTTGAAAAAGGTATTTCACTAAACGACTTTCTTGATGACTTTCCATCCGTTGATAAAACAATCGCTATTTCAGTTTTGGAATTAAGTCTTGAACAGGATTTTTAGGATTACTAAGATTAACAGGATTAAAAACCTTATTTAGATCTTAACCTATTTCAGGCAAGGTCAAAAATTCTGAATTCTTAATTCTGCATTCTTAATTAATCCTCCTACCTTTGCCCCAGTTAAAATCATGAGCAAAAAAGGAAGAGTTTTAGTGGCGATGAGTGGCGGAATAGATAGTTCCGTAGCAGCTATCATGTTGCATGATCAAGGGTATGAAGTGGTGGGAATCACGATGAAAACCTGGGATTATGCCAGTGCAGGTGTAGGCAAGAAGGAAACTGGCTGCTGCAGTCTGGATTCTATCAATGATGCCCGTAGTATTGCCGTACGTTATGGTTTTCCACATTATATTCTCGATATCAGAGGTGAATTCGGTGAACATGTGATCGATAATTTTGTGGGTGAATACATGGCCGGAAGGACGCCAAACCCATGTGTGATGTGCAATACGCATATCAAGTGGGAAGCGCTTCTCAAACGTGCCGACATGCTCAATTGTGAGTTTATTGCCACCGGACATTATGCCAAAGTACGAGAAGAAAACGGTCGTCATGTGATTTCACGTGGACTCGATATTACCAAAGATCAGAGTTATGTTCTGTGGGGTGTTTCGCAAGAATGCCTTAGCAGAACGATGTTCCCGATAAGTGGATTTCAAAAGACAGTGATCAAGCAAATGGCGCGTGAGATGGATCTGCACGAGCTAGCGAATAAAAGTGAGAGTTACGAAATTTGCTTTGTTCCTGATAACGATTATCGTTCGTTTTTACGTAATAAAATTGAAGGGTTAGATGAACGCCTCGATGGCGGTTTATTCGTTGATGGTAATGGAAAAATTTTAGGAAAACATAAAGGGTATCCATTCTATACGATCGGTCAACGCAAAGGTTTAGAAATAGCTGTAGGATCTGCACTTTACGTAACGAAAATACTTCCTGAATCAAATACGGTTGTGCTTGGTAATATCGAAGATTTACAACGTCAGGAGATGCGTGTTCACGGATTAAATCTAGTCAAATATGCGAGTTTGTCAGAACCGATGGAAGCACTTACAAAAATTCGTTATAAAGATCCTGGTACAATGAGTAAGATTACGCAGGATGGTGATTGCATGAAAGTGGTATTTCATAGTCCAGTATCTGCCATAGCACCCGGCCAATCTGCCGTATTTTACGAGGGAGATGATGTGATTGGAGGCGGATTTATTGATGTGATCAATAAAAATTAATTTCAGATTGGATTTCATTGTAACGCAAAAAAACGTGATACATGGAAATCACAACTAATATCTTAATTAAACGTAAAATGGTGGTCTAATTATCTTCAACATGAAATTCAGTCCTCAAATTTGTCTTTTAGTTTTAATTTCTCTGATCGTTCTATCGTGTAAAAAAGAGAACACCGCACCCAATACAACTATTACTGGATCCGAATATTTTTCCTCTGTGGTGGGAATGACACGCATCTATCAAGTGGATTCGATTTATTGGGACGATTTCAACAATCAACACGATACTGTTTCCTATGAAATGAAAGAGGTAATTCCCTCCACTTATCTCGATAATCAAGGTCGTCCAACACAACGCATCGAACGCTATAGACAAGATTCGATAACCGGCAATTGGACTATCTGGAAAGTGTGGGCTTCGAATGTTACTTCAGCAACTGGTGAACTGGTAGAAGATAATATTCGTTTCTTAAAACTTACTTTTACTCCTGTACTAAATGCCACTTGGAATGGAAATACCTACAACACACTCGACCCTCAAGATTACGTTATCACAAGTTTGGGTGTGCCGGATACAAAAGGAAGCTTGACTTTTAACACTACGCTGACGGTAAGTCATGGAAATGACGATAACTTAGTGTACCGAAAATTTGCTGAAGAACGCTATGCAAAAGGTGCAGGTCTTTATTACCGAGTGAATGAAGATGTTGAAAAAATATTCGGTACAGCAGATATTAAATCTGGTTATATTTACACAGAAACCCTACTCTCCTACTCCATCACTCCTTGATCAATTCATTAAAATACTTTTCTCTTATCACCCTAACAATAGTGGTTTTTTCATCATGCAAAAAAGAAAATACAACAGCAAATAATTCAACTTTTGGAGCCGATTATTTTTCCTCTATTGTTGGTATGACGCGCCTTTATCAAGTGGATTCCATTTATTGGGGTGATTTCACCAATCAACATGATACTGTTTCCTATCAAGTGAAAGAGGTAATTCCATCTACTTACTTCGACAACCAAAATCGAGAAACAGAAAAAGTGGAGCGCTATTTAAAAAATCCTTTAACCGGAGCATGGATCATTTGGAAAGTATGGCATGCAAATATCACGAATGCAACTGCCGAAATGGTAGAAGATAATATTCGTTATCTTAAATTTCCAATGACTCCTACATTAAATGCTACTTGGAATGGAAACACGTATAATAATCTTAATGTGCAGTATTATAAAATTACAGCGATAAATGTAGTAGATACAATTGGAAATAAAGTTTTCCCTTCAACATTAAAAATTATTCAAAATGATGATGGGAATAGCGATTTAACACAACGCAATTACGATGAAGAACGTTATGTTAAAGGTATCGGACTTTATTTTCGTATGAATGAACATTTTGAAAAAATATTTAATACATCCAGCATTAAATCTGGGTATATTTACACAGAAACACTACTCTCCTATTCCTATCATCCATGATAAAATATTATTTACTTACACTAATTCTACTCTGTAATATTACTTTTTCAAACGCACAAAATCGATATGTAATTCGCTTTACAGATAGAAATAATTCGCCCTTTTCGATTACACAACCTCATCAATATTTATCGCAACGTGCAATTGATCGACGTAGCAGATACAACATTGCACTAGAGCAAAACGACTTGCCCGTCAATCCAAATTATGTACAAGGTGTTGCTGCTACTGGTGCTGCAATTTTAAATATCAGCAAGTGGTTTAATGCTGTAATTATTGAAACGCTCGATCCAAATGTTTTAAATGCAATAATTCAATTACCGTATGTTATCACAGCTACGAATGTTGGTCGTCATGCTTTAAATCCGTTAGTTCCTGTAAAGAATAAATTTGATGATGAATACCAAACGATTTTAAAAAATGCAGTTCTTCGTACATCAACATTTAATTACAATCATGCCCTCAATCAAATTAGTATGATTGGTTTGGATGGCTTACATAATTTAGGATTTGCTGGTGATGGAATGATTATCGCGGTACTTGATGCAGGCTTTAAAGATGCGAATTTGATGAGTTGTTTTGATAGTTTATTTATGCAAAATCGAATTATTTCTACGTATGATTTTGTGAATCATGAATCGAATGTTTATAATGATAATTATCATGGAGCAAGTGTACTTTCTTGTATGGCTGCGAATGTTCCTGGTGAATTTATTGGTACTGCGCCACATGCAAGTTATATTTTGCTTGTATCGGAAGATGCTCAATCGGAAAATATTATTGAAGAATACAATTGGTCGGTTGCTGCGGAATATGCGGATAGCTCCGGTGCTGATGTAATCAATACTTCGTTAGGATATACCACGTTTGATATTTCTGCAAATGATCACACACGTGCGGATATGAATGGCAATACGTGTCCAGCTTCTATTGCTGCGGATATTGCTGCGAAAAAAGGAATCTTGGTTGTTGCAAGTGCAGGTAACGAAGGCGGAAGTCAATGGCAATATATTGGAAGCCCTGCTGATGCCGATTCTATTTTAGCAGTTGGTGCCGTTGATAGTTTAGGAAGGTATGCCTATTTCTCTAGTACCGGACCTAGTGTGGATGGAAGAGTAAAACCCGATGTATCAGATCAAGGATATCAAACATGGTTATATGTTCCAGGAAATCCAAATCCTCAAACAGGGAATGGAACTTCTTTTTCAGGTCCAGTTTTAGCGGGAGCGGCAGCATGTTTGTGGCAAGCTTGGCCAGCGTTTAATAATATGCGAATTATTGATGCTATCAAGAGAAGTGCGAATCAATATTCAAATCCAGATTCCCTTTTAGGTTATGGAATTCCTAATTTTTCTTTTGCAAATAATCTTTTAAATCTTGAAGGATATACCGTTCCCGATAAGGAAGTGATACACCTATTTCCCAACCCTTGGAATGGAACAGATCCACTCCATATATTTTTCAAATCTGATTCTAGTCAGAAAGCAGAATTAACGATTACAGAAATGAGTGGCAAAATTGTTTTGCGCCAAAATCCGCAGTTAAAAGGAGGAGGTTTTACTCATTTAATCTTGAAAGAAAATATTGCATCAGGAATGTATTTAGTCAGTATTAAAAGTACAGATGGTACCTTTGTAAAACGATTGGTGCGACGATAAAATTAAATCATGAATACTTGTATTAAAAAAAACCTCCGAAACTTTTAAATTTTTTCGGAGGTTTTTATTTATCAATCAAAAAGAAATATGAATCTAATTCCTTTTGATTTTTTAGATGCGCATATTAAACTTAATCGAAACGATCAAGATTCATTACTTTGTTCCATACACCTACAAAGTCTTTAACGAATTTTTCTTGAGAATCCTCGCATCCATATACTTCAGCGAGGGCTCTGAGTTCAGAGTTAGAACCGAAGATAAGATCTACACGAGTACCCGTCCACTTGATTTCGCCTGTGGTACGATCACGACCTTCAAAGATGTTTTGAGCATCGGAAGTTGATTTCCAAGTAGTATTTAAATCAAGAAGATTTACAAAGTAATCGTTAGTGAGTGTTTCAGTACGTTTTGTGAATACTCCGTTTTTTGCATCACCAAAGTTGGTATTAAGAACACGCATGCCACCAATAAGAACCGTCATTTCAGGTGCAGTAAGTGTCATAAGTTGCGCTTTATCAACCAACATTTCCTCTGCAGAAGAGGTGTGTAATGGTTTCAAGTAATTACGAAAGCCATCCGCAGCTGGCTCAAGAACGGCAAAGGAATTCACATCAGTTTGTTCTTGTGTCGTATCAGCTCGTCCTGCAGTAAAAGGCACAGTAACATCATGACCAGCATTCTTCGCTGCTTTTTCAACACCTACACATCCACCCAGAACGATCAAATCGGCAAGAGAAACCATCTTACCTCCTGACTGATTATTATTGAACTCTTTTTGAATATTCTCAAGTATTGCTAAAACTTTAGCCAACTGAGTTGGATTATTGACTTCCCAATTCTTTTGTGGAGAAAGTCGAATTCGAGAACCATTTGCGCCTCCACGTTTATCAGAACCTCGGAAAGTGGATGCAGAAGCCCAGGCTGTCGATACCAATTGGGAAATGGAAAGGCCTGAAGCACTTAATTTACTCTTCAATACCATCGTGTCCTTGTCATCAATAAGTTGGTGCGTAACTATGGGAATAGGATCTTGCCAGATCAACTCTTCTTTAGGTACATCAGCACCGAGATAACGAGCAATTGGTCCCATATCACGATGCGTCAACTTGAACCATGCACGAGCAAAAGCATCTGCAAATTCATTTGGGTTCTCAAAAAATCTTCTTGAAATTTTCTCATAAGCAGGATCTACTTTTAATGATAGATCTGTAGTAAGCATAAATGGCGCATGACGTTTTGATGGGTCATGTGCATCAGGAACTGTTCCTGCACCCGCATCACCTTTCGGTTTCCATTGGTGAGCACCAGCTGGACTTTTTGTTAGTTCCCAATCGAATCCAAAGAGGTTCTCAAAAAAATTGTTACTCCATTTCGTTGGGGTCGTAGTCCATGCACCTTCGAGTCCGCTGGTAATCGTGTCGCCTCCATTTCCGCTGCCAAAAGTATTTTTCCAACCTTTACTTTGTTCTTCAATTCGAGCTCCTGCTGGTTCTGATTCAATGTACTTACTAGGATCGGCTGCACCGTGGGTTTTTCCGAATGAATGTCCTCCGGCAATGAGTGCAACTGTCTCTTCATCATTCATAGCCATACGGCCAAAAGTTTCGCGAATATCATGAGCTGCGGCTAGTGGATCAGGATTTCCATTAGGACCTTCTGGATTCACATAAATCAAACCCATTTGAACTGCTCCAAGTGGATTTTCTAAATCACGATTGCCAGTATGCCGTTTGTCTCCCAACCATTCACTTTCCGAACCCCAGTAGATATCTTCCGCTGGCTCCCAAACATCTGCCCTACCACCAGCAAATCCAAATGTTTTAAATCCCATCGAGTCTAACGCGCAATTACCAGTAAGAACAATCAAATCTGCCCACGAAATTTTTTTGCCATATTTTTGTTTAATCGGCCAGAGCAACAAACGTGCTTTATCGAGATTTGCATTATCTGGCCAACTGTTGAGAGGAGCAAAACGTTGCGTGCCAAAGCCAGCACCACCACGACCATCGGATATTCGGTAAGTACCCGCGCTGTGCCATGCCATACGGATAAAAAACGGACCATAATGACCATAATCAGCTGGCCACCAATTTTGGGACGTCGTCATCAATTCAACAATATCCTTTTTCAAGGCAACAAGATTAAGCTTCTTGAACTCCTCAGCATAATTAAATGTTTCTCCCATAGGATTTGACAAAGAAGAATGTTGGCGGAGGATATTCAATCTCAATAGATTTGGCCACCAATCACGGTTTCTTGTACCTGTGCCAGCGCTTTGCTTTAGCGCACCACCAGAAAACGGGCATTTGATTTCACTAGTGTTTACGTCGGCTAAAATTGAATCCGAAGGCGTATTTTTTTCCATTTTTATTATATACTAAATTGTTTGTATTATACATTTTTAATCAAAACTAATTACTAAATAGATCGACGTGGTTAAAGGGCAAATTTACATGTTATTAAAGTAAATTACAATACAATTGAGCAACTAATGAAACAATAACCGACTTAAAATAAATATTATAAAAAACACAAATAACATTCGATTGTTTTTTTGCAAGTAAAATTTTTGCAGCCCAATTTTAACGAATAGTTCCTTTTCGCAATTGTTAACTTAACGATTACATAAATAAATTATTTTGAAATACGTTAATTAAATTAGCATATAATATTCATGTGAAAAAGATTAATCATCTTCCAATATAAATATTTTTACTGTAATTGTTTTTATCAGTACTGATGTATAAAATGTACATTCCATGTGGTAAATTACTTGAATCAAATATGCCAACTTTTCCTCTCTCAGACGATCGTAATAAACGACCAGAAACATCATAAAGATGCGCTTGACTAATAGTTGTGCCATCAAGAAAACTGAAAGATATTTTCCCATCCGCATTAGCGATATTCACATTAACATTTTGTGCTAACTCCATCATACCCACTGCGCTGGTTACCGTATAAGATGCTGAAGTGATGGAACATCCATTTGCATCGGAAGCAATTACAGCATAATTACCAATTTGAGTTGCAGTATATACCTGTTGAGTTGCATTTAAAATGGGTGCGCCATTTAATAACCATTGATAAAAAGGTGCTGATGGCTGACATGTTAAAATGGCACCAGTTGGAATGACATAATGAGTAGATACTGTATTGGTGAAAGGTACGACATTGTTCCATGTAGTGCCATTTAATGTACCGTTATTACCGCTAGAACTTAAATCATTTGTAAGTGTTCCTGATCCTTCGTTGAAGCGCCAATAGCCTACTAAGTTATTTGCTCCGGCAGTATCAATATGATTTGCTTTATGTGCAAGAATTTCAGCAGCTGCTAATGCACGATGCCACACTCTAATTTCATCTAGCCGCCCCGTCCAATAACGTGTTTGTGCTACATTAGAATCTGATATTTTTCCAATAGAAGCTGGAAATGCAATTGAGGGAACAATGGTTCCATGCATCAACTTTGAAGCAATTTGAATTCCGTTGACAAATAGTCGTATGGAGTCACCATCAAAAGTTCCCGCCACATGGTACCAGGTATTTAAAGTAAGCGTATTAATCGGACTAACTAAATCTTGCCAACCTAGTAAAGTGCCAACCGAATCAACGCCTGCCAAATTAAAACTCAATTGTCCTGTTCCTCCTGCACGTAAAACATACCCTTGCTCTCCTGTGCTCCAACCATGTTTACAAAAAATGGTTCCTTGATAAGGATTAATGGCCCATGATGTTGCATATATCCATGCTTCAACAGTAATAGAGTCTGATATTTGTAGGTTATTATCAGTCGTAAACGACACATAATTACTAGATCCGTTAAAGGATAATGAATTGGTATTGGGAACACAGTTTTGGCTGAACCCTTTGATAGCGAATAACAATAAAATGATTAGTAAGTTTCTTTTCATGATTTTTTGGATGTAAGCTGTAAAGATGAGGTTAAAATTAAAAAAATCCTTTCCCAATTGCAACATATCGCAAAAAACATAATAAAAGTAAAATCCTATGGTATTAGTAGTTGAAAATTTTAAACCAAAAAATACAATCCTAAAATGGCAACAATAAAATAAGGAACTAAGGTAGCAGCTCCCGAATAATCCTTGGTAAAACGTTGACCGAAGATGAGCATCAAAAGAGTAGCGCATGATACTGCAGTTCCATAAATAGCCACAGTACTATCAGTGGTAAACAACAATTGGATAACTCCTGCAGCAGCAATACTTCCACTTAAAATTTCTGCTAATGTGAGCACAATAAATACCGGGCTTATGCAACCATGCAAAATGTTTCGAGCAAACTTTTGACGAACCCAAGCCGATTCTTTTTTAAAATTGAAAAGTTTATCCAATCCAGATTGCAAAAAAACAATTGCAAGAAAACAAACTGCGAACAATCCTGGCCAATGGTGAACTTGCATATTTCAATTTTAATGCAAGTATACGATTATTGTGATTTATTGCTTCGGTTTGCGAATATAAAAAATAATCGAAAAAAAATAATGATTCCGCACTTAGCCATAAGTGCGGAATCATTATTTAAATAAATTTCATAAGGGACATTACAAATATGCAAACTTCAATACTACTCATTTCGTTACCATCACTTTCTTAACATATCGTTTCCCTTTTGTTGTTTCGCAATTAAAAATATAAACTCCTGCTTGTAATTTGCTAATTTGAATTGTATTATTTATTGGTGAATTTTCTTCTAGTACTTTTTCACCAAGCATATTTGACAAGGTAATATTTTTTATTTTTTCATTACCATTTAATTCATAATTTAAAATATCATTTGCTGGGTTTGGCCAAACTCCTAAGGTAATTTGCTTTTGTGTAATTTCATTTATACTCGTTAAATTAGCAGTTGTGGTGTCGGCAAAACAGATAAACCACAAATCATCAAGGCCACGTGATGCCTCTGTTTTATCGCCGCCTATTCCGCTATTAGAGGTGCCTCCTACTATATAAATTCCTGTATCTATTTCCGCTAAAGACTCAACATGGTTTTTGCTTAACCCTCCATATCTTTTGTCCCACAATTTATTTCCATTTTCACCAATTTTCACAAGCCAATAATCACTTGTACCTTTAGCTGATTCGCTAACATCACCACATG
>JANXSD010000152.1 GCA_025352785.1 Bacteroidota bacterium | reverse complement strand
ATTAGCCGTTGTTGTATCAGCAAAACAGATAAACCACAAATCATCAAGTCCTCGAGATACTTCGGTTTTATCTCCCCCTATGCCACTATTTGTAACACCTCCAACCACATAAACCCCTGTATCTATTTCAGCTAAAGATTCAACATAGTTATATCCTAAACTTCCGTAACGCTTTTCCCAAACTTTATTCCCAGATTCATCAATTTTTATCAACCAATAATCAAATTGACCTCTAGCTGATTCTGCTACATCACCACATGCAATTCCTGAAACACCTGCAGCAAACAAATAGCCACCATCACTAGTTTTTATTGCAACATGATTTGTAGTTTGTTTACCCGCTCCATAATTTTTAGCCTGAACCACAGTCCTATTACATGACCCAAAACGCTTATCCCAAACTATAGAACCTAGGCTATCAATTTTCACGATCCATAATGAAGAGTCATTAAACGTAGTTTGACTTATATCATACCCTTGAGGAGAAAAAGTATATCCATATAAAACATACCCACCATCATTGGCGAGAATAATATCACGTGCAAAATCAATAGAACTCCCTCCATAATTTTTTTGCCATTTTATAACGCCTAATGTATCAATACAAAATATATAGAAATCATTTTCCCCATGTATATTCTTAGTTTGATTACAACTAGCAATCGAAGCATCTGTCCCTAGAACGATTAAATCCTTATTTCGATTCATTTTTATAGAAAAACCACCATCAACAGAATCTCCTCCAGAAATTAAGTCCCACTCAAAGTTTTTAGTTTTTGTATTTATTTTATAGGTAAGAAAATCACCAGAGTTATTACAAGAAGAATCTAAAATATTGCCATAAACATAGGTTTGCGTACCAGAAGAACCCTGATGAGCGCAAGTTACATATAAATCAGAATCATTAATTATCATATCATTAGTTGAAATATCAATCGACTCTGCAAAATATCTTTTATTCCAAATTTTATTGCCAAGTGAATCAATATCCAAAATCCAAATTCCTTCACCGAATGTATTGTAAGGATAAAATAATGGATCAGTAACATCTAAGGTTGTATCGTAAGAACTAATTAAGCAATTCAAAATAAATGAATTGTCATTTTGACTAACTAAACAAGTTGGGCGACATCCATGTATTCCCCCATAAGTTTGATCCCAAATTTTATTTCCCATTTTATCCAATGTAAATACCCATGCACCTTCACAATTATTAATACAAAATATTGTATCTTTTCTGCTCGCTGTTTTATCAAATCCTGCATCAGATGAACTCACGCATGCGACCATTATTTTTTTTGATGGAGTGATAATCATATTCGCAATATTTCTATCATTCCCATTACCGCCTATTGTTTTATCCCACAGTTTTACGATTGGTTGTGCAACAACAACGCATGGTAATAAGCATGCTGCTAATAGCAGCATGCTTAATTTATAAATTCTTATCATCGAAATTATTTTTTTATCAATTTACTAGTTTGAAAAGTCCCATCAGATGCAATAAATTTTATAAGATTACATCCAGTTGGAATATTTGCAAATTGAGAATTAATCTCCTCTTCGATTTGATTAGCTTTACCTTTAAAACTACCAACGAGTCGACCAGTAATATCTGTAATTGTTACAATATAATTTGCATCGGGATTCTTTGAATCCAGTTTAATTTTCTCAGTAAAAGGATTTGGTGAAATAATAATATTATCCACCATATTCTTTTTACTAGTTCGAAGTGAATTTGAATAAAATGGGGCTAACTTATAATATAATTTAGTGGAACTACTTTCATAATAAAAATACAAAAGATAATCCTCATTATATCCTGAAATAGCAACCTCTGAAGTAACTGCATTTGTAGGATTAATTAACATATCAGGACTAGTACCTTGTGGTATTCCATAGTCTAATATATTTGTAGTAGTATAATTAAATGGATACCAAAAACGATTTGCCAATCCTTCTAATGTATTGCTTGGATAATATCCATTTATGTTACTGAAATTCCACGCAACTACTGCTTCAACTTCCATTGGTTCAACAACAATTGTTGGGTGAGTATTTAATTCATACGTAGCATTAACATTCCCGGTACTCAAAGCAGTTTGTGGAATATTTGGGGAAGATGTATATTTACTTTGATACAATCCATACTTATTCGCAAGTGTTACTTGATAAAGTTTAATATCACTTGTAGCTGGAGAAAGACTATTATCTGTAACTCTATAGGCTACTCCATAATGTAATGGGAAAGTGCCATTTGGTGGAGAAGTTGTTGAGAAATTGTTATTGTATTCCGTTAAATATCCATCATTAATAGAAATGGATGGTTGGTCTAATAGTTCGGCAGATCCAAATGATGCATCAGCTTTAGCTAGTACTCCCCCCACCTTCGAATCCCAACTAGTCCCAGCAAATAATGTAGTTTGGTCGACAGTGTTACTTAAAATACGAACACTATTACCCTCCACAAATGTCACTGCAACTATTGCATCTGTATAGGTTTGACTATTATTATCATAAGTAATATCTATATCTGGCTCTGAAATAGTTACTCCTCCATAAGTGATTGTACTTATTGTACCAAATACCAAAGCACCATTTCCATCTATATAACCTGTTAATTGTGTTAATGTGGTACTTCCATTGTAGCCATCATCACAAACCATAGCAAAATGCCCATGTTGATCACCTGCAATACTAACTACTCGATCATTTACTGTTCCACTCTTTAATATACCACTGTATGTAGGTGTCGTTGGGAAAGACGAAGTCGAATTATTCCATTTATACGCTTCGTATGCAGCATCAGTAGCAACTTTTTGACTCAATATAATAGCATAAATATCTTGTCCGCGATTATCCGATACGAGTGCAATTTCAGGATGTATCCAGGAGCTAATTGACATTACCACTGGGCTATTACTATTATAAACATAAGCCCAACCTTGCTTAGAACCATCCCAAGCGAATACTTCAAAGGAAATAATTGGATTTGATGGATCATCATAAAATCCATCACAACTAATATGTGTAACATTTGCATAAGAACTAGGAAATGAAGATCCAGAATTTGATGCGACTGTAAACTGCCCATGTACTCGTGAATTTGAACCCATCATCAATAAAGTTAGTACAATTAATAAGGGTATCTTTTTAAAATAGGTAAACCAAACTAAAACTGGTGACTGGTGACTGGTGACTGGTGACTGGTGACTGGTGACTGGTGACTGAAAGTTTTCATAGTAAATAAATTTTATAGGGTTAGAATGAAATTTCAAACAAAAACTAAAGAGTTTACTAATACTTTGGTGAATGTAAATAAAATCCGACAAAAAA
>JANXSD010000023.1 GCA_025352785.1 Bacteroidota bacterium | reverse complement strand
CTGGAAAAAGAATACTCTGTGTTCTGTTATTTCCCTGTATAAATTGCATTCTTAAAGATACAAAAGCAAATGCATTTTAGATTGTTATTTGTAAAAAGTAATTAACAAGTTAATTGTAGTATTTAGACAGTTTGACGGTTTCGCCCTTCGTTATGTAGACGGAATTACTTTGTTAAAAACTACTAACTCTTCAAACCTTGTTAAGTGTTTTCCTGCATCCTTAAATAATTTGAATAAATGGAAATTCGGTCATAATTTTTTTATCTAGAAATTCGTCACTAACTTCTCCATCTTTGAAACGATGATACTGCAAAAGTCAAACTCTTCATCAACCTTTCCATAAATCTTATAACATCCTCTTCCACGAAAAGGAAATAATTTTATCGCATTCGGAAAATGAGTAGTGTCAAAATAATTTCCGTGCAAATCGATGAAACATCCAAACGACATACTTTCTCCCTTACGAGTACGTGTTGGTTTTATCGTTACGAGATATCCGATGATCACAATTTGTTTACCAATATGAGATTGCATATCTACAGCAAGAAATGGTTTTTGTAATTCCTCTTGATCCTTTATTAATTCGAAAGGATTTAGTAAGGGGAAACCTAATATCTCAATCTCATCCAGTGCATCATCAAATTTGTGATGATATAATTCTGGAAGCTCGAATTTTTTTCTCGTATCATCAAAAAGCTCTTTACGAATTTCTGTTTTTCGTGCATGTCCTAAGTGCGCATGAATATCCCAAAGTAATTCTTTCTTCGTACGACCCGTAAAATGAAATGCACCGATGCGAATTAATATTCGCAGTAATTCTATTTCAATACTGATACGATTCATGAAATCTTTTAGATCTAAATAATCACCATTCGTTTCTCTTTCGTGGAGGATGCGATGCGCAACATTTTGTTCGAAGGTCGACATGTGAATAAAGCCCAAATAAATTTCATTACCGATAATACTCGTGACGTAATCACTTTTATTAATATCTGGTGGATGAATTATTGCTCCCGACATTCTTGCTTCATGAACATAAAATTCAGTGTTATAGAAGCCTCCAAAATTATTTATCACACCCACCATAAACTCTAATGGAAAATGTGCTTTCAAAAAAAGACTTTGATAGCTTTCCACCGCATACGATGCTGAATGGCCTTTGGAAAATGAATATCCTGCAAAGCTTTCAATCTGTCTCCACACTTCTGTTGTGATTCGTTCTTCATATCCTTTTGCATTGCAATTCTCGAAAAATTTGTCTTTAATCTTTTGGAACTCTTCGCGTGATCTAAACTTCCCACTCATGCCTCTTCGCAATACATCTGCTTCACTTAAATCTAATCCCGCAAAGTGATGCGCTACTTTAATTACATCTTCCTGGTACACCATGATGCCATACGTCTCCTCCATCAACTCTTCCATTACCGGATGGATATACGTAATCTTCGATTTATCTCGCGTACGAACAATGTATTCGCGCATCATGCCACTACTCGCTACGCCCGGACGAATAATTGAACTAGCAGCTACTAATTGTATGTAAGTATCAACACGTAATTTCGTTAACAACATCCGCATACCAGGACTTTCTACATAAAAGCATCCTATGCATTTTCCTTCACGAATTAATTTTTTTATTTTCTCATCTTTCTTGAATTCACCAATCGCATGCGCATCAATTTTTATCCCACGATTTTTTTTTACGATGTCAACTGTATCGCGAATATGTCCTAATCCACGCTGACTCAAAATATCGAATTTGTACAACCCAATATCTTCTGATTCCAACATACTGAATTGCGTAACAGGAAATCCTTTCGGTGGATGATTGAGCGCAGTATAACAGGTAATTGGTTTTTCACTGATAAGAATTCCTCCTGCGTGAATACTTAAATGATGCGGAAAATCTTGCAACCGAACACTGTAGCGTTGAATCAATCCAGAAATTTGATCGTTGTTCTCGAATTGTTTATGCACATTAAATAATCCATCAATTTCTTCTTTCGGTAATCCGAAAACTTTTCCCAGTTCGCGCACAACCGCCTTACGTTGATACGTACTGTAGGTGGCGAGCAATGCAACACGATCTTTGCCGAAGCTATTAAAAATATGATGTGTAATATCCTCACGATCCTTCCATGAAAAATCTAAGTCGAAGTCGGGCGGATTTTTGCGATACGAATTAATAAATCGTTCAAAATATAAATCTAATTCAATCGGATCTACATCTGTAATACGAAGTGCATACGCTACAATACTATTCGCTCCGCTTCCTCGTCCAACATAAAAATAATTTTTGTGCTGTGCATAATTAATGATGTTCCAGTTAATCAAAAAGTATGACGAAAATCCATAATCTTGAATCATCGTTATTTCTTTCTCAGCACGTAAACGGATGGTCTTGTTAATTTTTTTTCCGTAACGATACAGCAAACCTTTTTCTGTTTCACTTCTTAGAAGTTCAATATCATCTTTCGAAGTTTCGGTATATGTTTTTTTATTTTTTGATTCATGAAAAGTAAAGTTAATACTACTTTCATGAAGTAACATTTTTGTGTTGATGATTAGCTGCTGAAAATAATTGTATCGCTCTAACAGATGCGCTTCAGGATACATTATCTCATCGGGATTTGCAATAGAAGTTGTTGCTACTTTACTAAGCAAAGTGTTATGTCCGATGGCTGTTAATAAACGATGAATATTAAAATCGAGTTTATTCCTAAAGGTAACTGGGCAAAGCAGCACACAACGATGGAGAAGATTTTTATATCGAGAAAAAGGCAAACGAAGTAATTCCTCCTGACGAATGCCAATAAATTCATTGTCGTGTAAATTTACGCTACGTTGTGCAGAAGCATTTTTCTTTTTCTTAGTAACTTCAAGAATATATTTACCATTAAATTCATGGTGATGAAGGTCTGAATTTGCAACACCTAAATTTGCTTTATGCATACTTAAAGCGGGTTGTGCTTGTTGATCCGAACTCGTGTGTTCCTTCTCCATCGGATAAATCACCCATGCATTTTGAAAAGCGGGAGCACGATCAGGAACTATTGCATCACGATTGCCAGAACTTTCGCCATGTTCAGCACCTTCTGCTAAGCAATCCGAAAGAAAACGATTGAGTTCTTCAAAGCCATCATTGTTGCGAGCAATACCGATAAACTGCAATTTATCACCTCTTCGAAATTCAATTCCAACAACAGGTTCTATCTCGTATTTCGGTGCTAAGCGAATAAAATCTAATACGGCAGAAGTATTATTAATATCCGTAAGTACAAGTTTATGAATTCCGCAACGTTGCGCTTCCTCCAATAATTCTTCTACAGAAAGTACTCCGTAATGAAAGCTGAAACGCGTATGGCAATTGAGATACATGAGTAGAACAACAGGTTAAGCAAACAATCATTTCTTATTGCTTTTGGATAAAAATAATTCCCGTTTTAATCCGACGGTTCCCCCTCTTGTCTCGATAATCACCAAGAAAGAGGGGGAGTGTCAACCCATAACCCGAAAAGCAAAACAGTATCATTTTAAATTTTTTCTATACGTATGCGACGTATTTCTGTCACGTGCTTCGCGTACTTGCATATACAAGAGCATGAAGGTCATAACAACCAATACAAACAATGGAGTGTACCTAAACAAGAAGAGAATTGAATCAACGATGTCCATACTATTTATTTTTTAATTGTTTTTTTTCTGTTGTGATGAAGCATTGTTCATCGCTGTAATACACTATTTTTTATTTTTAATAGTTAGCGGAAGCTGTAATACACTATTTTTCATTTTTAATAGTTAGTGGGACAGGACTTAATGTTTGCCCATTAAATGGATTAAAGGTTCTACAAACTAAATCAGTACCTATCGCTCTTTGCACAGCAGTATCGCCGTAGCGCATTCGCATCTTATCCATTGCTTGATACAGATTAATCATCTCTTCTGAATCATCAAATAAATTAATCTGATGACCTCCACCCACCAAATGACTAAAACGAATTCCTAATAACCGCACTAACATTCGACGTTCATACAGTTTTTCAAACAATTCTTTTGCACGACTTATTAACGTATGATCAGATGACGAATAAGGAATTCGTGCTTGCACGGTATGTGTATCGAAATTGGAATAACGTAATTTTACACTCACACAAGCTGTCAATTTCTTTTCTGAACGTAACTGAAATGCAAGCTTCTCACTCATCTTTACAATCAAAGCTTTTAAATACGTTACATCAATCGTGTCTTGCTCAAATGTTTCTTCTGTAGAAATCGACTTGCGTTCCGAATAAGGTTCTACAGGAGAATTATCTAATCCATTTGCTTTTTTCCAAATCACTAAACCATTTTCTCCTAATACCTGTTGTAATAATTCTACAGGCATCAGTTGCAGTGTTACAATTTTTTCAACGCCCATACTTCGCAACAGCGTGTATGTTTTTTCACCCACCATCGGAATTTTTTTTATGGAGAGCGGAGCAAGAAATGTTTTTTCTGTGCCACGATCAATTTGCATTTGTCCGTTGGGCTTTGCTTCGTTGGTAGCAACTTTCGAAACTGTTTTATTTTGTGATAAGCCAAACGAAATGGGTAAGCCCGTTTCTTTCGTGATACTCTTTCGCAATTCCGTAGCATAATCATAACATCCATAAAAACGATCCATCCCACTCATGTCGATATAAAACTCATCGATGGATGACTTCTCATACACAGGAACTTTTTCGCGTACAATACTTGTTACCATCTCTGAATAATAACTGTAACGTTCGAAGTCACCACGCACAATGATGGCATCCGGACAAAGTTTTCGTGCCATCCGTATAGGCATTGCAGAGTGAACACCATACGCACGTGCTTCATAGCTACAAGCGGCCACCACCCCACGATCGCCAGACCCACCAACAATCACCGGCTTTCCGATTAACTTCGGCTCATCCAATCGGGAAACCGAAACGAAGAAGCTGTCGAGATCCATGTGAACAATTGTACGGTTGGCGTTGGTTAGCATTTGGAGAATTCGTTTAGAGTTTTTATCTTTGATCGTATTATAGTCAAAACGAATGACTGTAATATAAGCATTAATACTATGATATAAACAAATCCATTTCATTAAAAACCTCCTAACACCCTGATAATCATCTGTAAAAAATCTTTTCTAAGCCCCGTTTTTTCTGTTGATAACCTCCGCCTAATACAAATTGTCTCTTCTTTGCCTTCTCAAAACTCGAAAAAAGCCTCTTTAAAAATCCATAACCATGTCTTTTAACAGCAACATTAAACTTCTTAGGCAGCGACGCAAACTCACGCAGGACATGATCGCCGGAGAACTCGGAATTAGTCGCTCTACCTTTAACAGTTATGAAAATGGGAGTGTGGTAAATCCAACGCTCGAGGCATTGCTTTCTTTCTCCAAATATTTTCGCTTAACAATTGATACGCTTGTGAAGATGGATCTTACACAGCTATCGGAATTTCAATTGTCGGAGTTGGAAAGAGGCCATGATGTTTTTGTTACTGGAGCGCGCTTACGTGTGCTTGCAACAACAGTTGATAGCAACAACAAAGAGAATATCGAAGTAGTTCCCATCAAAGCGAAAGCGGGTTATAAAAATGGTTTTGCCGATCCTGATTTCATTAAGCAACTCCCAACATTTCAATTGCCGATTTTATTCAATGAACGTAAGTACCGTATGTTTCAAATCACTGGCGACTCCATGCTTCCCATTCCCGATAAGAGTTGGGTGATTGGTGAGTACGTCGAAAATTTTTATGATATTAAAGATGGTGATGCATATATCTTTTTAACACAGGATGAAGGAATTGTTTTTAAGCTTGCATACAATCAGATTAAGAAGAAGAAAAATGTTTTATTGAAATCATTAAATCCTTCTTTTGATTCGTACGAAGTTGCAGTAAACGAAGTACGTGAAGTTTGGAAATTCTGCAATTATATCAGCAGCGAAATCCCAGAACAATATTGGCAGAAAGATCAAATTTTAAAACGTATCGAACGCGTTGAGTCGGAGATGAAAGAGATTAAAGGAGCGTTGTAAAGGGGGGGGATTCTTTACCAACTTTTAACCACCTCTTGCAACCCCAAGACCTCACTCCAATCCTTATCCCTGTTGAATATGATGATTTAGATTTTAGTGTTAATTCAGTTTACTTTTAATTTTAAAATCAATCCCATTTTTGGAATTTAGATTGAAAATATTATGTAGCATAGGATTTTATTCATGTACCTTAACGTTAGAACCACTGTAATGTAAATTTATTTTAAATAAAACATTTTTATGTTGCTTTCGTTTGTGTAATAGTTTAACTTTGTTCATATGTCAATCTCAATACTTGGTTTTGATTTTAAGAAGGCTACACAAGCATTGAATTTTTTTGCCACAAAAGAAGGTGGTAAGATAAATAAAATGAAGGTTTTAAAATTAATATGGCTTTCTGAAAGATTACATTTAAGAATCTACGGAAGACCTATAGTTAATGATGTTTATTTTGCTATGAAGCTTGGTCCTGTACCATCTGTTACAAAAAACATTGTTGAAGGAGTATTAGAAGAGGAATGGGAAATAATTTATAGAAATACTCATCTTAGTTTAGAAGGACTTGTTGTTTTTTCTAAAGCATTTGTTCAAGAAAATGTTTTTTCAAAAACTGATATTGATGTTATGAATAAAGTTTATTCTGATTTTCATAAATACGATCAATTTGAGCTTTCCGATATTTCACACAAATATCCCGAATGGAAAAAATTTCAAAGTCTTGTTGAGAATGGAGGAAGGTATCAAATGAATTATGCTGATTTTTTCCTTAATCCTACAGAGGATAATGATACGATTTTTAATCAAGAAGAAGAGTTCTTAAGTGATTCACAAGAATACTTTAAGGGAATTTGTTAAACGATGTCAGCAAAATGCGATGCTTTTATTGATGCCATTGCATTAAAAAAAATTTACAACTTTTCGAGTTCTCAAATTAAATCAATAGACAATCATTATTTTATTGTTGTAAATATTTTTGATAACTCATCTGTTCATCTAGTTTGCTGTACTTCACAATATGAGAAACGAAAAAAATTTAATGAAAGTAGAGATCTTCCAGGATCAACTTTAGTTTGGATATCACCAGATAGTGGCAATAAACTTAATAAGGACACTTACATTGATTGTAATACCCTTCCTGTAAAATATAGTATCGAAGATTTTAGAACGATGTGTTTGGCTGAGCTCATTTCCTATGAAGGAATTATTTCTGAATATCATTATGAGCAAGCTATCATTGGATTACGTGATAGTCCAATGATAACAGAATCATACAAGCTAACTTTACCTAAAATAGAATAATCTTTTTTCTTTTTCTAATAGCGGCTGAATATTTATTATTGTCTTTATCATCGTCATGTTTCTTTTTTTTATTAAAATCTGTTTTTTTATAGACCCCATCAGAAACAGGGGACTTGGATAAATTGCTATGTCTCAATTACTAAATCATTACCTCCCGAAGAGAGGGATAAAAAATGATTACAATAAAGATTAAAAAAAAATTGATTCAAGATAATTTTTACTAAAATAAAATACAAATTCCCCTACCTTAGAAGGGGAGGTATTAAAACAAAAACTCAATATTCTATCCCCCACACCTTAATCAACACGATATTCTTTTTGAATTTTCTGAATTAACATATCCCCTTTTTTAAGAAGATCTTTTTTATATTGATAGATGCCAATCCTTGTGTTTTTAATATAGTGAACCCACCCTGCAAGGTCACCAAGAATTTTCTTATCGTTTGTGCGCAAAGGCGGATTATCGATAGGTCTCGTAACTAAATTCAGGCTCGTTGAATTTATCTGATTGAATACATCAGCATTAAAAATCTGAACAGCAATTTTTCTGTATTCATTTAACTCTACTTCTTCTCCTGATAATTCAAGTTGCTTGATCTGTTGTATTATGGAATAATAAGAAATAATTAATTCCGCTACTTCATTATTTTTTATCAACTTAAAGCTGCCAGTATTTTTCATCTGGTCAATCGTGCGGGTATTGCCAGCAAATTTGTCGCTCTTCGTGGCTAACCGCGCATAATAATAAAGATTGCTTGTGTTCTGAGTAATTATTGGCGCATCTAATAGTGTTATCAAGCTGTCTAATAAAATCACTCTTTCGTCAAAAATTTTTTGCTGGTAGTTGATAGTACTAATATCATCTTTAACATCCTCCACTAAAGATTTCATATATACTTTCTCGTTTTCTTTATTAGTAATATTTTCTCTGATATTTTCTGCAATAAAACCCATCGACACAGCAAGAAATATCATCAAAAATTCAAGAAAATATTCTTTCCACTTCTTTGGTTTATGATGTAGGTCTGGATGGTGATGTAATTCCATATTTTATTCGTTGTTTGTCGTCAGTTTTAAATTGACTTGTTACCTCATCCTAATTATTAGTACCGCATTTATAAACCCATTTTCTTGATATAAAATATCAAACCTTCTTAACCCTTTACCGCCTCAAACCGATACCCTCTTTCACTATAATATTCCAGCACTTTAGGTAATGCATACAACATATTTTCACTTGCTTTTACACTATCGTGAAATACAATGATGGATCCTTCTCTAGCATTTGCAATAACGTTTTCTAAAACTTTTTCTTTAGAAATTTTTTCATCAAAATCACCAGTGATTACATCCCACATGATGATCGTATATTTTCTTTTCAATGAAAAAAATGATCCTGCTTTTAGTTTGCCATAAGGAGGACGAAATAAGTTAGATGAAATGTATTTCGAGGCTTCTTCAACGTCTTTCAAATACATTCCCGATCGTACCTTCCAACTGTTGTAATGATGGTAGGTGTGGTTCCCTATTGCATGTCCTTGTGCAATGAGTGAAGAATAAATTGTTGGATTTTTTTTTACATTTTCTCCAATACAAAAAAATGTTGCTTTCGCATGGTACTGTTCTAATAGTTCAAGAACTTTTGGTGTTACCTCAGGAATAGGACCATCATCAAATGTTAAATATACTATTTTTTCTTTCGTCGGAATATTCCATACCGCTCCAGGATAAAGAAAACGAAAGGCCATGGGGGGTCGTACCATAGTACAAAGTTAATCTACTAATCCTATTAAATAAAAAAGGCTGATTCAAAAAAATAGAATCAGCCTTTCGTGCTCCATTATAATTTGGCATTAACGAAATCCGCCGCCGTATTTTTCTTCTAGTTTCTTAAAGCGTGGTTCCAGTTGTTTTACAATCTGATCTTGTTTCGCTTCCTTCGACATACGTATCAACTCATTAAAAACAGCCATCGATTGATTCTGATCACGCTCAATAAATTTTGCATATTCCGTTCCTTTCAATGAGAAATAATAATGAAGATCATCTTCACAAATCTCCGCCAGGCGCAACGTGATTTTATTTGCTGCATCAATAGCATGTTGTTGACGCTGTTCAGGTAATTCAATAGTACTTGTAGTGAGTGTTCCTTCAGATGAAATCATTTGCTTTCCTCGTGCAGCAGAATAATACATTTCAATTGGACGAAGCATCATTACGTTATAAGGAACAGTTTTATCAGGCATCATCTCGTTCATGTGATCAAGCGTATTTATTGCTGAATCTCTTTTGCCTTCATCAATCAATGACTCCGCAAGTCGTGCAAAATTATTGCGGAAGTTCATCGTCATGTTAAGGTTGTTCTGATCTAAATAAACATCTTCACGATTCATATTGCCCCAAACAAATTTGTTCATCATGTTGTTGTACATATTTTTACTTTCAACACGTCCTGTTTGGCTATTCGGATCTGAATTTGTTTTGATAGGAACTAATCGGTAAGCAAGACCTTCTAATTGGAAGTAAGGCTCAAGGTTGAGATAACTATCATTTCCAACAGTAACAGCAAAATAAATAGGACGTTTCCAATTGTTATGTGCAATCAAATCAAGTATCATTAAATCAGCTTTCATCAAATAGGTTTTATCAACTTCCCATGCAAGAGTATCTACAATTTTACTTGCATCTTCTGCACGAACAGTTCCTGATTTAATTACTGCATCTTTATCAATTTTAATAAAGAATTTTTTCGTTGGGAAATAATTTAATTCCGATCCTGATTGGGTACGAACTCTATAGTCAGTTCCATCATTACCGATGAAATCAACAACATCCTTCAAATCCGTATATCCTGGAACCTGACGATCATAATAGGGTACATAATCACGTGTTCCTTGAATATATTTATCATGCGTTAAACTAAATGGAACAGGGTCGCTTTGATATGCTTTACGTTTCATTTGATCGATGTACCAATCTGTATTTAAAAGACTAAGATTGATGATACGAACATCTGTTCTAACTCCTTCTACATCTTGTGCATACCATAATGGGAAAGTATCGTTATCACCATTGGTAAAAATGATAGCATTTGGTGCACAACTTTCTAAATAGTTGGATGCAAAATCACGCGAGGTATAACGATGTGAACGATCGTGATCATTCCAACCATCTTTTGCCATCACAGCTGGAACAGCAATCAAACATATTCCCGTTGCTAATCCTGCAGCAGCAGTTGCAGGAACTTTTTTTCTTAAGCTTTCATAAATCGCAAGTACACCTAATCCAATCCAAATTGCAAATGCATAAAATGATGCAGCATACGCATAATCACGCTCCCGTGGCTGATACGGTGTTTGGTTAAGATACATTACAATTGCCATTCCTGTGAAGAAGAAAAGTAACATCACTGTCCATGCATCTTTGCTATCACGTTTGTAATGCCACACCACACCAATCAATCCAAGAATTAATGGTAAAAAGTAAAAACAATTTCTTGCTTTATTATCCAACATACTCTTTGGTAAATTGTCTTGAGGACCAAGTCGCATTGCATCAATGAACTTAATTCCACTAATCCAATTTCCTTTAGTGATGCTTCCATGTCCTTGAATATCATTTTGGCGACCAGCGAAGTTCCACATAAAATAACGCCAGTACATGTGAATCACTTGATAATTCCAAAAGAATTTTAAGTTTTGGGCAAAGGTAGGTTTCTCATCGCCTTTGATGCCTGCCCAATCTTTGTAACCTTGTATATGGTTTTCTTGTGAACTATACATACGAGGGAAAAATGTACATCCTGAAGGATCATAAACCGGACTTATTTTTTTAGTTGTCGATTTATATTTCCCATTTTCAGCAGCGTATTGCATGTCACCTTCTTCAAGATCTGTTTGGCGCGTGTTGTAATACTGTCCATAAAACAACGGACGATCACCATACTGTTCACGGTTGATATAACTCAATAAATTGAATGCTTGTTCTGGATCGTTTTCATCCATTGGAGGATTTGCAGCAGAACGAATCACAATCATCGAATAAGAAGAATATCCTAAAAGAATAAATGCGAAACATAAGATTCCAAGATTTAATAAAGGCTTATTTTTCTTTGTGCTGTATATTAATCCGTAAATGGTAGCAGCGATTATTATTAATAAGAAAAATAAAAATCCCGACCAGAATGGCATGCCCAAAGAATTTACTGCGAATAAATCAAATTTTGATGCGATGCTTACGAGTTCAGAAATAATTCCGAATTGAACTATGCCTAAAATCAATACCCCGGCAATTCCTGTTTTTATTACTCCTAATCGTGTAGTTTTAAATTTACGGAAATAATAAATGAAAGCTAGAGCAGGTATCGTAAGTAAATTCAGTAAGTGAATACCGATTGATAATCCCATCAGGTAAGCGATAAGAATAATCCATCGATTACCATGTTTTTCATCAGCTACGGATTCCCATTTGAACATCGCCCAAAAAACGATTGCCGTGAAAAATGAAGAAGAAGCATACACCTCGCCTTCAACTGCCGAAAACCAGAATGAATCAGAGAAGGTATAAGCAAGCGCCCCAACCATACCAGCACCCATGATGGCCATGATTTGATCAGTAGCGATCTCTTTTCCTTTTCCTACAACCTTTTTAGCAAGTGCTGTGATTGTCCAGAACATAAATAGTATGGTAAGCGAACTCATCAACGCAGAAAGGATGTTGATCAAAATCGAAACCTTTTTCAAATCACCACCGGCAAAGAGACTAAAGATGCGACCCAACATTAAAAACAAAGGCGCTCCAGGAGGATGACCTACTTGTAATTTAAAAGATGCAGCGATAAACTCCCCACAATCCCAAAAACTTGCTGTGGGTTCGATGGTGCTGATGAAAACATAAGAAGCTATAGCAAAAATGATCCAGCCACAGATGTTGTTAATACGTTGATATTGTTTCATAATGATGAATAGGGGAAGGCGAAATTATAAATTATTTGCCTATGGGGATAAGTGTTAATCGCTGCTTTGCTAGAATTCTCAATAACTCTATAAGAAATTCATTTATAAGTAAGAGCAAAGATGCTAAGAAAACAACGTTAATGGTGGCCAGTACCATTTTAATGAAATGTTAATAGAGAAATCTATTTAATGGATGATTGCCTCTAATACCAATTGCAAATATGTTTTAGTCCAAAGATGCGATGTAATTTTTTATCAAGACGATTTTAAAAAATCGTAGCATAGCCTTTGCCTACGAAACTATTTTTTTAAGAAGTATTGATGAAAAAAGACAAGTAGATTAGACTAAAAATATTGGCAGTTGGTATAAATTAATGATTTTATAAGATAACGTTCATTTTGCTGACAAGGACATTTTCGACTTTTGTAAAATAAATTTCTTACCATGCTAACAGCAATTTTATCTCCTCGAAAAACATTAAAAAAAGCTATACTTTGCCCAAAATGTGGTAATGAGATGGACGAAATGCAATCCAATAAACAAGATTTGGCATTAAAAAGAGCAACTTTTGGGATTTTTAATGCAGTAAGATTTTTATGTTATGGCTGCTTTTGGGAGGAAAGAAAGATCAGAAACAAGGTGGAAAGGCGTAATGGAATGTAAAAAATGCATTATATAAATGATTTTTCTCAAATAGCTGTTGAAATTTAAATAGTTACACGTAAATTTGCCTCCCCTATTTAAATAAAACCGCCTGTAGTTAGGCACAACCAATATCTCATGAAGAAAATCTTTACTTTATTCACACTTGCTTTGCTATCATTCGGTGCAAAAGCACAAATCAGTTCTTTCCCAGCTACCCAAGGATTCGAAGCTGCTTTCGACACAGGATTCAATGTAATCTTTGTACCAAATTGGGTAGGTAGCTATGTAAGACCGCGAGTAGCACTTCAAAGAATTTTTGCTGATTCCGTAAACTTTCGTACTGGAGCACAAGCATTGGCAGCAATCCCAACATCAACGACTCCTGATACAATTATTGCCAACTTAAATTTAAGTACAAGCTCAAATTTAACAATGACTTTATGGGCTAAGGGTGAAATTAATGGAACAGGAACACGCTCTGCAATCTTAAGTGCAAGCACCTCTATTGATGGAGGATTAACTTACGGAAATACTACGCAAATTGGTGATAGCGTCATTTTTGCAAATGCAACTTCGCAATCGTACAACTTATACAATTATCCATTTGCAGCGAATACCAATAATCAAGCGAATGTGCGCTTACGATTAATTGTTTCGAGAGGAGCTGGTTCAGGAACTGCTGCAAGATTTTTAATGGATGATGTAACATTTACTTCTTCTACTGTTGATGTGTTTCCACCTGCTACTGTTAGCGCAGTTGCTACTTCAACAAGTACTGTAGACGTAACGTTTACAGAAGCTGTAAATTCAACAGCATTGAATACTGCAAATTATACTGGAATTTCTGGATTAACATCTGTAACGTTAAATGTAACAAACGATAAAGCAACACTTACTTTTTCTCCTGCATTAGTAGAAGGAAATTTCTATAACATTACCATTGCTAATGTTGCGGATTTAGCTGGTAACGTGATGGCAACTAGTCAAAATTATACGATCATTTTTAATGACAATACAGGTAACGTAAAAATTACTGAAATTAATTATAATGATCCTGGCGCTGGAACAGATTCATTAGAGTATATAGAAATTAAAAATTTAGATGCGAATGCAATTAATATCGGTGGATGGAAATTTAATTCAGGTGTAACCTATACTTTCCCATCTGGATCACAAATTCAGGGTGGACAGTATTTAGTGTTTTCTCGTTTTCCAACAGCCATTCAAACGTATTATGGTAAATCATCTACTGCTTGGGATGCCAACCAAGGATTAAATAATACCGGTGGTGAAACTATCTCACTTGTAAATGCTTCCAACGTTACAATCAATGCAGTAACCTATAACAATGTTGCTCCTTGGGATACAACGGCAAATGGTGGAGGTCACTCCTTAGTTTTATGTAATGAGAATGCAGATAATAGCCAACCAATTAACTGGTCAGCATCTATTGATTTAGCTGGATCATATATCGGTGTAACTATTTACGGTTCTCCTGCTGGTCCTTGTATTCTAGTTGGATTAAATGAAATTAAATCAAATGATTTCGCATTATCTGCATTCCCAAATCCATCTTCTGATCGTGTGAATGTTACTTTTACTTCAGCAATCCGTAGTCGTTATACTGTGAAAATGGTTGATGTTACTGGACGTGTTCTGAATACAGTTTCGGGAAATGCAATCGCTGGTGAAAACCATATCGACATGAATGTTGCTACCTTATCAAATGGATTATATATGATTGTTGTTGAAAGTGCTGATGGACAAAGTCAGTTACGTTTTATGAAACAATAGTCAGTTACATTTAAATCAAAACCCCGAAGTGTGCGCCTTTGCGCTCTACTTCGGGGTTTTTTGCTTTTAATTTTATTAACGACCAATTACCAAACATAATTTCCCATTGTTAAATAATTAAAACTTTCGCTTGTTATTTAAAATGGATTATTTATATTCGTACTATTAACTAGTTTTTTGAACTGAATTTCACCTTTAAACACAATAAATATATGAAATCAATTTCACCAGTACACCAGTTTACCAGTACACCAGTACACCAGTACACCAGTACACCAGTACACCAGTAATTGATGCAAGTAAATTTAGGATAAAAAGACAACTAACTAAAGCTGTTTCATATTCGTGGTTGAGTTTAACTAAAACAATTCTTCTCATTTGTTTATTCTTTATGAGTAAATCTTTATTTGCGCAAGTTCCAATCGAAGCAGAGGCATGTTCTAACACAACTATTTTAACATTGCATAACAAATCAACCCATGATTTGATTGGTTATGCAACTTCCACATCATATTTTTCTTGGAGCTACTCTTACAATACTTATTTAAGTTCATCACCTTATAATATAATGCAAAATCAAACATTTGGTAGTGGGTCATTACCTGCAGGTAATACCCGATTTGATATATACATTGATGGCACTTTCACCGTTGATGATAATTTCGAATTTTTTTATTGCACAATTTATTTAGGGCCTAATGCTCATATTATTATTAACAGAGGTAGTCGCTTAGATATACAAGATTGTCATCTTCTTTGTTGCCATGGAGCATCAGAATTTAATATGTGGAAGGGTATTACAATTAATGGTGGAGTTGCACCATCAATTAGAGGCGGATCACTAAAAATGAATGCCTGTCTTATCGAAGACGCTCAAATTGCGGTTGATGCAGAAGATTATTCGGCTCTTTTATTATCTGGAAATATTTTTAACCGAAATACTGTGGGAATAAATTTACAAGGACCTACAATTATGCCCAATATAATAAATATTGGAACCCTCGATCAAGTGTCCTTTATTAGTGAAAATCATTTTACTACTTGGCATTTCCCATTTGCATTTACAAATACAACTACAGCCTCAAGGGTAAACTATATTATTGCAGCTGGGCCTTATTCACAGGGGCAATTAAACAATGGAATAGGGGAAATTGGTCATACAGGAATAGTAATTAATAATATGCAGCCTTTACCAAATAATTCTGAATTTATATTAGGTACTTATCAACCGCAAAAGCATAGCTTTTATCAATACTTGGAATATGGTATATGGAATAACAATTCGAAATTAAAAGTTTTTCAATCAGATTTTAAAGATTTACACCCTAATATTGGTAGTTCCTCACAAAGCGCTGGTACAGGAATTTATACATTAAGTCATTCAGTAGCAACACTTGCAGTTGGAGGAATAAATACAGTAAGCGCAACTAAGTCTTGTTCCTTTGATAATTGTAAATTTGGAATATTAACATCAAGACTTTGTAAAATAATTAATGTGACAAATAACAGTTTTACAAATTGTACTAATACAGGTATTTATCATATTGGGCAAACCAATGGTATTGTTAAATATTCTTTAAATAAATTCGTTGATTGTTTTAGAGGAATACAAGCTATTAATACAATTACTCCAACTTCTTTTTCCATTGATAATAATCAATTTCTAAAAAACACACTTGCATTTCCTGCAACCAATTATTCTGACAATGCAATATATGTGGTTAATAATGGGTCATCCCCCATTCGTGGAAGTATTCATAATAATAGTATAACGGATGAAAGAATTGGGATTTATACATCAAATATTAGCAATTTAAGTATTGATGATAATCCAATTACTTTTAATAGAGATATTGCAAATATGCTCAATGAACCTCATTATGGAATTTGGATGGATCATTGCCCGAATAGTACTATTATATGGAATCATATTAATTGTACTCAAAGTGCAGTTGACCCTTCAACTTATAAAACCTTAGTTAGAGGTTTAAATCTTAAGGCATTTGGCAATTCAACAGTAAGCTATAATGAAATAAATCATTGCGGCACAGCAATGCGTTTTGTGGACAATTGCCTTCTTACCTACATGCAATGCAACAATATGGATAATAATGGAACAGGTTGGTATTTGCAAACTTCATTTACTTCAAGTGTACCAGTTTTATCGCCACAAGGAACAAGTTTAAGACAGTTTCTTAATCTATGGAGTAATACTCCAACAAGTTGTTATAAAGTGGATGGACAAGGAGTTTTACAACCTTTCGATTATTACCATTCAGGACCAGATGCTCCAAATAATGATATATCTCCCAATCCATATAATCCATTTATACTTTTTGATAACGCAGGCTTACTATCCGGAACAAGTTTTTGTGACCAACAATTTGTAAATGATTCATTAAACGACCAAGAATTATTAAATAGTTATAACGATTCAATATTAAATGTATTAAGTCTTGATAAGGTTTTTAGAGATATCTATTTCAAACTTTATAAATTCCCAGACGTACGAAGTGAAGAACAAACGGAATGGATGCTTAACCATCAATTTACTTTGGCAGCATACAATAGATTATTTAATGATACGATTAATAGAGAGTCGATCCTTGATGATCTAAATTCAATTCCTACCTCTCCTTATGCTAAACTAAATGAGAAAAAGGATCTTTTTTATCGAGCATTAGTGAATGAGATAGCTGGGTATGATTCTTTATCGTATGATGGGATAAATTTAAGTGAATTAGCTTGGACCAATAGTTGGGATGGAACCGAAGCTGTTTTTTTAGCACGAGCAATTTTAGGTGTTGAAGTAGATGATCAAGAAAATAATTTAAGAACTGCTGGTAGTAATCAGCAAACAACAGATTGTGGAACTATATTAATTAATAATTTAGGAGAGATTACCTATTCGCAGTTTTTAATTTCACAAATTACCATTTCAGACATCAGCGGGCGCCAATTATTCGAGTCTAATAATACAGAACAATATAACTGCTTTGTTTCACAAAAATGTAATTCAGGAATGTATATTGTGAAAATAAATTCTGCTTCTTGTAGTAAAGTATTTAAGATTTCACGTAACTAATCATGAAAGCAAAAATTTTGTTTGTTTTCATTTTCATTACACTTAACCTAAAAGCCCAGTATACCAATCTAAACTGGGCTTTTGGGGATAGTTGTGGAATTAAATTTTCAACAACAGGAATTGATTCCATGTATCGCACATCAGTAAAGGCGAGAGGCAGCTGTGCTACTGTTAGTGATTCTCTCGGCAATTTAATTTTTTATGCGAGTGCTCCGCATTATCAATTAACAATCAATGCATCTCAACTTGCAAAAGGTGTTTTATTTAATTCTTCACACCAAGTAGTGTCAAATGGAGACTCATTAAAATCACGAAGTTGGTATCGAGAATTAATTATTATTCCAAGGCCAGATCATTATAAACAGTTTTATGTCTTTCAAACTGGTGTTACTATGTTTGATTTGAATTATACGAAAGTAGACATGAACCAAAATAATGGTTTAGGGTATTGTACGCAAAAAAATGTTTTACTTGATACAGGTTATATTACAGATGGACTAGCGGCTATAAAACATGGCAATGGACGTGATTGGTGGTTGCTGTATCGAAAATGGACCACAGGTAATAATTTATACTATGCTACTTTAATAACACCATCAGGAATTTCACCTCCTATTATTCAAGCAATTGGAAATCCTATTTATGCAGGATTTAATCGAATCATTCCATCACCAGATGGTAATTCAATTATGTGTATTACTAATTCTGGGTTACTAACACAACTTGATTTTGATCGATGTACAGGAATATTTTCAAACGAGCGAGAATACCATTCAGGTCAAATTGTAATTCCAGAATTTGAGTTTTGGGATGGCGCATTTAGTCCAGATGGAAGTAAGTTTTATTCTACAGCAGGCGATACTACATTTTATATGTATCAATTCGATCTAAACCAAACAGTAACTAACGTATTTAATACGAGAATTTTAATTGATTCAATAGATACAATTAATTATGCGGGTACTGCAATACGTTTAGCCCCTGATAATAGAATTTATACTTCAACTTGGTATTATGATAATTTACACCCCCCATACCCTTATCCTGATACATTGTACAATGCAGTTAATACGCATTTAGGAGTAATTAATTACCCTGATAGTTTAGGATTAACATGTAATTATAATCCATTAAGTGTTTATTTGGGAGGTGCAAGAACATACATTGGTTTACCTAATAATCCTGATTATACATTAGGCAAATTGGTAAATAGTATTTGTGATACCTTAACAAGCCTACCACAAATTCATCCACCACCAGAAAAACTATTTGTAATTTGTAATAATCCGTTTACGAATTCATTAGAGTTAATAGATTATTCTGAAGTTTCTAAAACTGCACATGTAAAAATTATAAATTGCCTAGGAGAATTTTTGTCGGAGATGAAATGGAATACCACTGAAGTTTTAAAAATAAATTCTACATCTTGGAAAGGAGGCATGTATTATTTTGATATAACTACTCAAAATATTCATCAAGTAATTAAAGGAATAAAGGCGGAATAACTAAAATCCCCAGAAGGCTGACGATGTCTCTACTTCAGGGGATTTTGCACTCTACTTCGGGGTTATTCTAGGAGTTCTTATTAACTCTCTTCTTTCTTTTTCTTAGCCTTAGGTGGTTTCGATACATTAATCTTTAATCCATCTTGTTCAGGATCTTTTATTAACTCGATAATATCACCTTCCGACAATTCACCTTTGATGATTTCTTCAGCCATCGGATCTTCAATGTATTTTTGAATTGCTCTCTTCAACGGACGAGCACCAAAATTTGCATCGTAACCTTTTTCTGTTAAGAAATCTTTAGCTTCATCCGTAAGCTTCACTTTAAATCCTAATTCCGCAACACGTTTGTAAAGACTCTCCAATTCAATATCAATAATCTTAAAGATATCTTCCTTCGATAAACTGTTGAATACAACAACATCATCAATACGATTTAAAAATTCTGGAGCAAAAGCTTTCTTTAATGAATTTTCAATTACTCCTCGGGCATGATCATCAGCTTGACCAACTCTAGTATTGGTAGCAAAACCAACTCCTTGTCCAAAATCTTTCAACTGACGAGAACCGATATTTGATGTCATGATGATAATCGTATTCTTGAAATCTACTTTACGACCAAGACTATCCGTTAACTGACCATCATCCAATACTTGAAGCAGAAGATTAAATACATCTGGATGTGCTTTCTCTATCTCATCAAGTAAAATGATAGAGTAGGGTTTACGACGAACTTTTTCTGTCAACTGACCACCTTCTTCGTATCCAACATATCCTGGAGGCGCACCAATCAATCGTGATACAGCAAATTTTTCCATGTACTCACTCATGTCGATACGAATCAATGCATCTTCATTATCAAATAAATATTGGCTTAAAACTTTTGCTAATTCTGTTTTTCCAACGCCCGTTGGTCCAAGGAAAATAAATGTTCCAATTGGTTTATTCGGATCTTTTAATCCTGCACGATTTCGTTGAATTGCTTTCACAACTTTTTTAACAGCCTCATCTTGACCAATAACTTTACCTCGTAATTCTTCAGGCATTTTTATTAAACGAGTTGATTCTGCTTGAGCGATTCTTGTTACGGGAATTCCACTCATCATCGCAACAACTTGCGATACATCTTCAAGATCTACAGTGTAACGTTGTGTTTTTGTCTCATCTTCCCAAGTTTTTTTAGCAGTTTCTAACTGCTCAATTAATTGCTTTTCTGAATCACGTAAACGTGCTGCTTCTTCATATTTCTGACTACGAACTACACGATTTTTTTCTGATTTAATATCTTGAACTTTATTTTCAAGCTCAAGTATGTTTTGTGGAACATGAATATTTGAAATATGAACTCTTGATCCAGCTTCATCCAATGCATCTATCGCTTTATCTGGAAGAAATCTGTCGGTAATATATCTAGCAGTAAGTTTAACACAAGCATTAATTGCTGCATCCGTATACGTTACGTGATGATGTTCTTCGTATTTCTCTTTTATGTTTTG
Organism: Bacteroidota bacterium; assembly: GCA_025352785.1. Classification (GTDB taxonomy): domain Bacteria; phylum Bacteroidota; class Bacteroidia; order AKYH767-A; family OLB10; genus JANXSD01. Next base: position 11,479 of record JANXSD010000023.1, on the reverse strand, counting down.
TAAAATCTGAATCGTTTCATCAATTGAAGTGGGATCAACAATTACCTTTTGAAAACGACGATCTAATGCTCCATCTTTTTCAATGTACTGACGATATTCATCAAGAGTTGTGGCTCCAATACATTGGATTTCTCCACGAGCCAATGCAGGCTTAAACATGTTGGAGGCATCTAATGATCCTGAAGCTCCACCTGCACCAATAATTGTATGAATCTCATCTATGAAAAGTATTACGTCAGGTGATTTTTCTAACTCATTCATCACTGCTTTCATACGTTCTTCAAACTGACCACGATATTTAGTGCCAGCAACTAAAGAAGCAAGATCTAGAGTTACAATTCGTTTATTGAAAAGAACGCGAGAAACTTTACGTTGGATAATTCTTAAAGCCAAACCTTCTGCAATTGCTGATTTACCAACTCCTGGCTCACCAATAAGAATAGGATTGTTTTTCTTACGACGCGATAAGATTTGAGAAACGCGCTCAATTTCTTTTTCACGTCCAACGATAGGATCTAGTTTTCCTTCTTCGGCAGCCTTGGTTAAATCTCTTCCGAAATTATCTAAAACTGGAGTCTTGGATTTACTATCACCAGTTTTCTTTGGTGCTCCAAATGACGGACCTTCATCATCTTTTGAATAAGGATCATCATCATTAGGTGAATGAGGAGCTTCTGACTTAAAGTTGGACTTAAACATTTCTAATTCTTCTCTCATAATATCATAAGTTACTCCGAATTGATTTAAGATTTGTGTTGCAATATTGTCTTCATCTTTTAAAATTGCCAATAAAAGATGTTCAGTACCGATAATTTCACTTTTGAAGATTTTTGCTTCGAGATAAGTGATTTTAAGTGCTTTCTCTGCTTGCTTTGTTAAGGGAACGTTATTCAGATTTCCGACACTGCCCGAACTTCCTTTCACTGCATTTTCTACCGATTTCCGTAATTCTACTAGATTAATGTTCAAAGATTTAAGGAACTTTATTGCCATCCCTTCTCCCTCACGAATTAATCCTAGTAATAAATGTTCGGTACCGATATAATCATGTCCCAATCGTAAAGCTTCTTCACGACTATACGTGATTACGTCTTTTACTCTTGGTGAGAATTTAGCTTCCATAAGCTGTAATTGTTTTGTTAGTTGAACGTTGAAGAATAAAAAAGGTTTGCGATGTAATGTGTGTTTTTACTTTTTAAGATTTCCGAAGACTGATTTGTTTGTAGTGAACTTTTATTTATTCTACTGGTATATCATCTCTATAATTTATTCCTTACTTAAATTTTAATTATTTAATTCAAGATATAGATCAAAATTATGAATTCATTTTTACCGATTTTTAAAACTCGAATTTACTTTTGAACTATATCTGTCTAATATTATTTTATTTTTCATAGAACGAATGTAAGGTCTCTTTTCAGAAGTACAAGGCTTTTTTTTTAGAGTTTACATATACGTTACCATTGTTAATAAATTTGAAGTATACAACACTAAAAATATGCCAGTAATTTATTAACTTCGTAAAGTAGTCAACAGGAGTTATCAATATCTCCATTATTAATAGAGTTAATTGATTTTTAGTCAATTAACTCTAATTTTAATTAACTGACAAAATAACAAAAGCGAAATTCAATATTCATGGCAGAAGGCGAAAAGATTTTACGTATTAACATTGAGGACGAAATGAAAACTGCTTACATCGATTATTCGATGTCTGTTATCGTTTCACGTGCATTACCAGATGTAAGAGATGGATTTAAACCCGTTCATCGTAGAGTGCTTTATGGTATGCTGGATCTAGGAGTAATGAGTAATAAAGCGCACAAAAAGTCCGCTAGAATTGTTGGGGAAGTATTGGGTAAATATCATCCGCATGGTGATAGTTCTGTATATGATGCAATGGTTCGAATGGCTCAACATTGGTCGTTACGTTACACAATGGTAGACGGACAAGGAAACTTTGGTTCGGTAGATGGTGATAGCCCAGCAGCAATGCGATATACAGAGGCTCGTTTACGTAAAATCGCTGAAGAAATGTTAGCGGATATTGAAAAAGAAACTGTTGATTTTCGTCTCAATTTTGATGATACTTTAGAAGAACCAACGGTTTTACCAGCAAAAATCCCTAACCTATTAGTAAATGGTGCATCAGGAATTGCTGTAGGTATGGCAACTAATATGGCTCCGCATAACTTAACAGAAGCCCTGAATGCTGTAATAGCCTATATTGATAATAGAGATATCACCATTGAAGAATTAAGTAAACATGTGAAAGCTCCTGATTTTCCAACAGGAGGGATAATTTATGGATATAGTGGAGTAAAAGAAGCCTACGAAACAGGACGTGGGCGCGTAGTTTTAAGAGCCAAAGCTCAAATTGAAGCAATGGACAATAATCGCGAACGAATCATCGTAACCGAAATTCCATATCAGGTAAATAAAGCGGATATGATTAAGAAAACCGCTGATCTTATTAATGATAAAAAGATAGAAGGTATCAGCGATATTCGCGATGAATCCGATAGAGATGGTATGCGTATCGTTTACGAAATTAAACGTGATGCTATGGCTAGTGTGGTTTTGAATAATCTATACAAATATACCGATCTTCAAAATTCATTTAGTATCAACAATATTGCTTTAGTTGGCGGTCGTCCGATGATGTTGAATCTAAAGGATCTCATCCATTATTTTGTTGAACATCGTCATGAAGTTTTAATAAGAAAAACGAAGTACGATCTAAGAGAAGCAGAAAAACGCGCCCATATTTTAGAAGGCTTATTGATTGCTCTTGATCACTTGGATGAAGTAATTCGATTGATCAGAAGTTCTAATACTCCTGATATAGCAAAGGCAGGATTGATGGAGGCTTTTCAATTATCTGATCTACAATCTAAGGCAATCTTGGAGATGCGTTTACAACGTTTAACTGGACTTGAGAGAGATAAAATACGTGATGAATACACCGAATTGAAGAAGATGATCGACTTTTATATGTCGGTTCTTTCAGATGAAGTTTTGCGTATGCAGATTTTGAAAGATGAGATGAATGAAATGCTTCAGAAATACGGTGATAACCGTAGGACTGAAATTGTTTACATGGCTGATGATATCTCAATGGAAGATATTATTGCAGATGAACCAGTTGTGATCACAATTTCTCACATGGGATACATCAAGCGAACAGCACTAAACGAATACCGAACACAAAGTCGTGGAGGAAAAGGGTCAATGGGAACTGCAACGAGAGATGAAGATTTTGTAGAACATCTTTTTGTAGGAACTAACCATAATTACCTCTTACTCTTCACAGAAAAAGGGAAAGTATTCTGGCTTCGTGTTTTCGAAATTCCAGAAGGAGGAAAGACAACCAAGGGAAGAGCTTTACAAAACCTAATTAATATATCGGCCGATGATAAAGTGAAAGCCTTTATTTGTGTTAAAAATCTTAACGACGAAGAATACCTCAATAACAACTTCATCATTCTTTGTACTAAAAAAGGCACCATCAAAAAGACACAACTTGAAGCCTATTCAAGACCACGTCAAAATGGCATCAACGCAATTACAGTTAATGAAGGTGATGAATTAATTGAAGCAAAATTAACTAACGGAACTAATGAAATTCTCTTAGCAGTTAAATCGGGTAGAGCGATTCGCTTTAACGAAAGTACTGTTCGACCGATGGGAAGAAATGCTTCAGGTGTAAGAGGTGTGAACCTTGATAATGAGACGGATGAACTAATTGGGATGGTATGTATTCAAGATCCTGCTAAAGAAACAATTCTTGTCGTTTCTGAGAAGGGATTTGGAAAGCGTACTGATCTAGAAGATTACCGTGTAACCAATAGAGGTGGAAAAGGAGTGAAGACTCTTCAAGTTACGGAAAAAACCGGACAATTAGTCGCAATTAAATCTGTAGTTGATGGTGATGATTTGATGATCATAACTAAAAATGGAATCACTATACGTATGCAAGTTGATGAACTTCGCGTTATGGGTAGAGCAACACAAGGTGTGAAAGTAATTCGGCTGAAAGATGATGATGAAATTGGATCAGTAGCTAAAGTGGAGGAAAGTGTTATCCAATCGTTAATTCTTAATAATCCTGAATTGGAAAATACAGATGAGATTGTAACTGATGAGACAGTTGTAGCCACTGAAGAAGTTAGAAACAATGCTGAAGAAACCCCTAACACAACGGATGAAAAACCTAATAATACTGAAGAGAAATCCACAGAAAATGACGATCAACCGATTTCATAAAATTTTGAATATGAGAAAATTATTGATTTTATTGACAGTAACACTTTCATTAACTGCGCATGCCCAAAAGATGGCTGTTCAAACTGCTTATAATTATCTTCGATATGAAGACTATGATAAAGCGAAAGAAGCCATAGATGGAGCAAGTGTAAATGAAGGAACAATGTCATCCCCAAAGACTTGGTATTATCGTGGATTGATTTACCAGGGATTATTCGAAAGTAAAAATGCTAAATTCGATGCAATTAAGCCAGGTTCATTAAAAGAAGCATATAAATCGTTTTCAAAGGCTTATGAACTAGATACTAAGAAAGAATATCAAGAAGATATTTTAAAGCGATTCGATTTCATCAGCGCTACGCTTTTGAACAAAGGTGTAGATGAGTATGTAGCAAAAAGCTATGAGTTGGCGTTAGGTGATTTCGAAACCACTCTTGAGATTCAAAATAAGTATTTCGCTCGAGTTGATACTTCCGCTATGTACAATGCAGCGTTAGCATCAGATAAGATGGGGAATAATATTAAAGCAAAGAAATACTATAGTGAACTTATCAAAATGAATTATGGAGGAGCTAAAACGTTTGATTTTTTAACAAATATTTACTTGAATGAAAAGGATACAACGAATGCTTTAATAACCATTAATGCTGGTCGACAAAAGTATCCTGATGACAATAATTTGATAATTAAGGGTTTAAATATTTATTTATCATCTGGTAGAGATAAGGAAGCACTAGAGCAATTGGACGCCGCAATAGCGAAAGATCCCAAAAATGCGAATTTGTATTTTGCCAAAGGAACTTTGAAAGATAAGCTTGGAAAAACGGCAGAAGCAATGGTTTTATACAAGAGTGCCATTGAAAACAAATCAGATTATTTTGATGCATATTATAATATTGGCGCGATGTATTTTAACGAAGCAGCTGAGTTGGCCAATAAGGCGAATAATATTCCCAATAGCAAAATCGCTGAATTTGATTTAGCGAAGAAAGCGTATGAAAATAAGTTCAAAGAAGCGCAACCATATTTGGAAAAAGCACATCAATTAAACCCTACTGATATCCCAACGATGTCGTCGTTAAGACAACTTTATGCACGCATTGGCGACCTCGTAAAGGCAGGTGCGATGAAAGCAGAAATGGAAACCAAGAAATAACTATTAACTAAGAACGAGGGTAATGCCCTCATTTTTAGTTAAATGCTACTTAACATAATGTTAATTATAAAGCATTTCGGTTTAGCATACAAACTCATGGTAGTTATAAATAGACGCTATGATAAACAACTGTACAAACGTTCGGGATGATCGAACCAGATAGCTTTCAACTTTCACCTCAATTCATTGCTTAACAAGTACATTATCTCATTGAAAATAGAAATGCTATAAAAAAATTAAAGGCGACTTTTAAGGGTCGCCTTGAGAAGGTTTGTTGTACTCATCAATAGTTACAAGATATTTTTCTCTCCAAGAATTTGAGTGTATTTTTCTAAAGACAGCGGACACTTAGCTAAATCGATAAATTCACTTTTAGTTAAGCAAACTTGTTTTGAAATTGTAACAATCAAAAAATCATTTATATCTTGTCCATTGTGGCTAAACTTTGTTTTTGCTCTAGTTAATTTCCCTTTGTACCAAAATTCTAAACGAATATGGTCAGGACTTTTATCTTTGGCATCCTTAAAACCTTTTTTTTCAAGTTTTTGATTGTGCTCTTGGAGTCTAATTGAGCCATTATTAAATAACTATATGATTGAGAAAGTTTTTAATCGCAATTACGTCCTTTGTTAGCTTTTTATTGGGCAAATCATAATATCTCCTGTAGATGTAATCAAATTCTTCGTTAAACATTGCTTCTGCTAAATCAGGCGTTTCGCCACATGCGTATATGCCAAGCATTTCATTTTCTATAATAACGTTGCCATCAATGATATCCATTGCACTTCTCAAAGGGAACCTAAGTTGATATAGCGTATCTTGATGTATTATAATCTCTGGAGCAAATTCAACCGCATTATATTTTTTATCAAATAAGTCTAAAAGTTTATGCTTATTGCCCTGAATTTCTACCCGTGCCAACTGAATTAACTTATCGGGTTTTTTAGCTTTTTCGGTAATTATATCAGTAATGATAGAATCCTTTACTTCTTTTTTAAAAGCCTTAAGCTTATATTTCGGTTTTCCATTTTGAAAAATATTTACAGGAGAAGTACCTGTTGACTCAATAAAATTGTAAAGCGCAGTCGTAATTTTTGTTCTCTTTAATGGTTCAGGATAGGCTTCCTTAAGACTTTGATAATTCCCTGTGCTTGAAATATTCATAAGTGAATCAAAAACACTTGCAACTTTAGCTCTTTGAGTTTTAACGTCCGAAACAACAACTTCTTGTACACGAGGAGTAAAAATAAATCCAGGGATTGCACTACCTTTTTTAAAGGTTTTTAATTCTAACTTAAAATTTTCTAAAACAATAGACTGGTCTGTTGGTAAATCGTAAGAGGCAATTTCAAGGATTAAAGCTTGTAATTTCTTAGCTAGTTCTACTAGATAATCTACAGGCAATGTATTATTTTTGCCAATCTCCCCACCTACTTCTATCTCAAACTTTTCTGGCGAACTCATTTCATAAAACCGTTTACGTACGACAATTATACGTAAATCTAAGCAATATCGTTTATTTCCTTTATGAAATATCCAATAGCTCACTTAATAAGTAACCCTCCCTACAATTTTCTTTAACCGCTTGCGAGTTGTTTCCGATCTGCTTCGCATCTCTACTCAACTCTTGCGGACGGTGATTGCCTCACCAGAAAAGCGAAGTCTTAAAACTATGTTTTACTCAATCCTTCTTACTTTTCGGGTGAGGCAATCACTTTAAATAAAATCGAACACGTACAACCTAAGTTGCGTTAACATAACGCAATCCATTATAAAGCATTTGTATCTTGATAGGAACCTATTAATTGAAATTATGCAACCTCAATTGAAATGATTGATTTATCATATAATAGCATACCGAATAAAATAAATAAACCTCATGCCTCCCCCAAAAATATATTGGTTTTTACGGAAAGGCATGAAGTTCAAATAAGCTTATAAATTGTATTTATAATTAAGTAGCTATTTCGACTAATTTTTCTTGTGCTACCAAAACATAATCTTTCTTTTTAACAATAAAGATATGCTCGCGATCAATACTGAAATATCCAATGTCGTAGCAGAAAAAATAGGTAACTTCCTTTTTGGTTGTTAATGAACTTGTATAGAATAAAAAATTAAATCCTTTTTCCGCAATTTTTACTTTTGAAACTTTGCCCGCTTTATCGGTAAGGTATTCTTCTAATAATCGCCTGTTCTTACGTAAAACATTATTCACATTTCGAACAAGATTGTTGCAATCACTATTTAAGCGATTGTTGTGAGAATTTCTGCACATATCGCAACAGAATTTTTTGTCGGACCTTCCTTGGATTGGGTCACCACACTCGTAGCATAATTTTTCCATTTGTTAATTTGTTTTTTTAAAAGGTTGTAGCTCATTTACATTCGCCCCTGAAAACCCGCCGTGATGGACTCACAAAAAGTGCAGCAATTTTCAGGATTTTTACTAATCCTTAAGAAGTCAAAAATACAATCTAATTGTAATCTCTATCTCTTGTTGTTTTGATTTTATTAACAGGTTTTTGAACCAATTTAGGTGTAACTATTTTATAATTATCCGATTACAAACGACTATATTCGAATATAAGTACTTATTTACCGACTAGAGCGGTTGTTGCACTTCATCTTTGCCAAAGAAATTTATACTCAACAGATTTAACCAAACAAATCAAACCTGTTAAAAACATTCAAAAAAATGAAAACACTACGTAACAAAGTGAACCTGATCGGCAACTTAGGAATGACTCCAGAAGTTAAAAGTCTTGATGGTGGTCAGAAATTAGCAAAAGTTTCGATTGCTACAAATGAGACTTACAAAAACAACAAAGGCGAAAAAGTAACTGAAACGCAATGGCATAATTTAATTGCCTGGGGCAAAGTTGCTGAGGTATTGGAGAAATATACGAAAGTAGGATCCAAAGTAGCTGTAGAAGGCAAATTAGTAAATCGTCAATATACAGATAAGGCAGGACAGAAACGACAAACCACCGAAGTTCAATTAAGTGAAGTGATGGTGTTAAGCGGCATTGGAAAAGACGTTACAGAATAATTCCAAATAGTGAAGTAAAAAATGAAGAGACTATTTCAACTAGTAGCAAAAAAATTAATTCATTTTTACTTAGATATATAAATGAAATCTGTTAGAGGATAAATTTCGAAAATATCAAATCTGCGATGCATCATTTAAATATGATTTTCGAGTGTTGAAAGAAAATATGTAGAGGAAAAAATTACAATTTAGCATCGAAAAAAGTTCCGGGGAAACAATTCCTCGGGACTCAGGTTTGGTATCTATTTATATTTTAACCTACAGTTTTATGGTGTAAAAAAATGGTCTTGAAAATGATTTTAAAATTCTTTTCAATGAAATTAAAGTTTATTTATTCATTACATCAATAATAATTTCTGCTGCTTTTTGTGAGGCTCCCTTCCCTCCTAGTTGTTGTTTTAAGTTTTTATAATCAGAAATAATTTCAGCACGAGTTTTCGGATGCAGCAATTTGTTTAACTCCGCCATTAAATTCAAGGGAGTAAGTTTTTCCTGAATAAGTTCTTTAACAACTTCACGATCCATCACGAGATTTACCAATGAAATAAACTTAATTTTTACCATTTTCTTTGCAATCTGATAAGAGATTGAATTGCCTTTATAGCAAACTACTTCAGGAACTTCGAATAAGGCAGTCTCTAATGTTGCTGTTCCTGATGTAACTAATGCAGCATACGATTCGGATAACAATGCGTAAGTTCCTCCCACTATAATTTTAATTTTACTTCCCTTTATAAAACTTTCATAATACGATAACGGCATTGAAGGAGCTGCAGCAATTACAAACTGATAATCTTTAAATTCATCAGTCGTTTTTAACATGAGTGGTAACATAGTTGAAATCTCTTGCTTTCTACTTCCCGGCAATAAAGCAATGATTGGTACTTCTGACAATCCATTCTTTTGTCGCCAATTATTAGGGGTAACCAAATCATGTTCGAGTGCATCAAGTAAAGGATGACCAACGAAATCAACTGAGTAATCAAACTTGGCATAAAACGCTTTTTCAAAAGGAAGAATCACCAACATTTTATCGACCACCTTTTTAATTTTATGAACCCTAGATTGTTTCCAAGCCCAAATTTGGGGTGATATATAGTAAATTACTTTAAGATGATTTTCATGAGCGAATTCCGCGATACGAAGATTGAAACCTGGATAATCAACTAAAATTACAGCATCAGGTTTCCAACAAAGAATATCTTTTTTACAAAATTTTAAATTTTTAATAATGGTATTTAGGTTGAGTAAAACCTCTAAGAAACCCATGAAAGCCAATTCTTGATAATGCTTAACAATTTCTGCTCCTTGTGCTTGCATAAGATCACCTCCCCAGCATCTAAATTCAGCAGTTGAATCTTTAGCTTTTAACGCTTTAATGAGATTTGAACCATGTAAATCGCCTGATGCTTCACCAGCAATAATGTAATATTTCATTATAAAACTTTAAAGTAAACAACTACAAATGCATAAAGGAAAGTTGCAAAGATTACACCTTTAGCTGAACGATCTGCTTCCAACTGATAAAAGACAAAGAAAATGACAAGATTTAAAATTACTCCTAAACTTAAAACAGATATTGCTAAGTTGTTTTTGATAACATGCCTAACAAATCCATTAAATCCCATGTAACCAAAAAATAATAAAAAATAAAGATAGAAGCCAATTAATGGTGCAATAATTCCAGAAAGAAGGCCAGTTAAAAGAGAATCTTTTTTCATTAAATTAAATTGATAAAATGATATTTAGAAGCATAAATAAACACGAGAAAGGAGAGAAAAAGAACTAGAAAAAAGCCTTTAGCAATTTCTATACGATCCCATTTCACAATCATAAACCGAAATAGGATAACGTTAATTATTAATAAGAAGCATTCAATTCGAGGATGTTTTAGGTAAACAATATATTCCCAATAATTCACAGATAGTAGGCTAAAAACGTATAAAATTCCCAAACAAATTAGTGAGGAAAATAATCCAAGTTTAACACCATTAATGAGTGTATCTTTTTTAAATAAATTAACCATTCCAATCAATAGTATTTAGATGTGGGATGGCTTGATGTGCAGTAAAATCAAACTGAACAGGAACTACAGAAACATATCCATTTGCCAAAGCCCATTCATCCGTATCTTGACCAGAATCAAGATTCACAAATTTACCTGTTAGCCAATAATATTTTCTATTGTTTGGATCGCATCTTTCATCAAATTCTTCTTTCCATTTTGCATGTGCTTGACGACAAATTTTTATCCCTTTAATTTTTGATAATTTCAATTTAGGAATATTCACATTTAATAAACTGTATTCCGGTAAACCTATCTTTAAAATATTTTTTACAATCTTTTCGATAAAAAATCTTGCTGCAGTGAAGTCCGCATCTAAGCTAAAATCTAATAAACTAAATCCGATAGATGGAATCCCTTCAATTGCTCCTTCCATCGCCGCCGACATTGTACCAGAATAGATTACATTTATAGATGAATTAGAACCATGATTGACTCCTGAAACACATAAATCAGGTTTGCGTTTCAAAATTTTATTTACAGCTAACTTCACACAATCCACTGGAGTTCCCGAACATTGCCAAGATTCGATGCCATCAAAAACATTAACTTTATCAAGGCGCAAAGGTTTATTTATAGTTATTGCATGTCCCATTGCCGATTGCGGACTATCTGGTGCAACAACAATTACTTCAGCAAATTTCTTCATTACCTCTGCTAAATTTCTTAATCCTGGAGCGGTAATTCCATCGTCGTTCGTTACTAAAATTATTGGCTTACGAGAAGCTTTTTTCGCAGGATTTTTTTTCACTGTCTTTTTACTTGTTGATTTCATTTCATGAATTAAATGGATTGCAAAAGTAAAGGATTAAAGAAGCTAAAATTGAATAATATGTTAGTTATAACTCGCAACCGAAATTACCCATTTTACATTATGTATTGTACATAAAAGAGAGGTCGCAAGTTATGCGACCTTTTGTTTTTTTGAAATTTGCAAGCA
>JANXSD010000170.1 GCA_025352785.1 Bacteroidota bacterium | reverse complement strand
TTGATGAAACTGTTGGCATGAATGACTTATCAGATGGAATTCAGTTTTCTGTTTCACCAAACCCTGTGAATGATCAACTTTATATTCATTTTAAAAACTTAGCAAATAAAAAATACAGTTATCAAATTTTCGATGTATCTGGAAGACTCATTAAAAATTCAAATAACGATCATCAATCAAACTCTAACGACTTAATTTTACCTGTTAACGATTTAGCTCAAGGAATTTATCAATTGATGATTTCTGTTGATGGAACTAGAAAAATTGTACGATTTGTGAAAGAATAATTTGAGATAACTAATTTAAACTTCTTACGGATTAGCTAACAGAAAATAAAAAAAATCCTACATCGCTGTAGGATTTTTAAAATAACTTAGAGTGCCCAAGACGAGAGTCGAACTCGCACACCTTACGGCGCCACCCCCTCAAAGTGGTGCGTCTGCCAATTTCGCCACCTGGGCAATGTATTCTCCCCCTCTCCGAACTATGATTGGGGCTGCAAATATAAAAAATAATTTACCAATTTGAAGATGTGTTGTTTCGATAACTATCGGGATGATTATTAGATAATTTGAAGGTTTGAAGATGAGGTGTTTAGAAGATTTTTTTTATAACAATAACTATCAATCGAAATTCTCGATTATTGAAAAAAATAGTGGAATTGATAGTCAAATCTTAAATCATTTTTCAATTGTCCATCTTAAGGTTTCAACATTTTTTTCAGCTTGCTTTACTTTAATATAATAAACTCCTGAAGAAAGATTTGTTGACGAAAGCGCGAATTCATTGATTCCTTTCGATGTAACATATTCCTTACTTCTTAATTCCCTTCCAGATAAATCGAGGATTGAAATTGTTAAGGATTTATTGCTCTCCGAAAAAACCCGAAGCATCGTATTTCCTGAACTTGGATTTGGAAATATCTGACTTGGGATAGGTGCACTTACCAGTATTTCAATGCCTGTAGGTGTAACTACTCTAGAACTATCTCTGTATCGAATAGAGGTAATAGTTTCAGTGCCCAAAACTAATTGTGTATTGATTTGTAACAATGGTAAACTTTTATTTTTTCCAATCCATTTATACTCCCGTGTAAGTGGCTGATCAAAACCAAAACCCATCGATAATGTATCGAGATACAATGAATCATGAGCAGTAATTTCTGAAACAACACGTAACACATTAAATGTTCCGTAGGCAGTTTGAATTGAGCCCCAACCATCCACATGATTAACTCTATGTTGCGTTCCCGATAAGGAACCTGTTCCAGTTAATGAAATTGAAAAATTGGAGTCAGAAGAATCAGCATCATTATAATTTAAAGGGAAATTATAAATTACATCCTTGTTGGTAAACCCCACTGGAATTTGAAGTGCATTATAGGTAGCACCAAATCCTACTTGCTCATACAATGACGAATTTTTATTGTAAAAAACATACGCATTCGTAAGTGGAAGACCAGGTATCAAAGATAAATCCGGACCACGATGTGCAGAATTTGCAGGATTTCCGAGGAATGCTGAAAAATAAATAGAATAAATTGCACCCGTACTAGATACTGCTAAAAAAGTATCCACCACTTGTGAATCTGGAACCAATGCAGTAAAATCCCAAGTGAAATTTGCACCTGTTTGAGTAAGATCCACCGTACTTAAAGGCGATGCAGTACTCAATCGTATGGTATCTCCTGAAATTGGCATATCAGTGGTGGTAACTGTAATTTGCGACCTTCCTTGAAGACCTATTACAAGAAATAAAAGTGTGAAGAATTGCTTCATTTGATTTTTTATATGTACCAAAATTAGCAAACCATTTGGAATGATGAACACTCAAAGAAAAATCTTTACACTTTGCTCAATAAATTTGGTTGAGTTGTGCTTTTACATCACGCTTTTCAAATTCGGATTTCAACTTAGAAATCATTTCCAATTTCGGATCGCGCAACGGAGTAAAATCGGTACAAAATGCCTCATGAATCACCAAGTTATTGATAAAATGTATTTCATTTACGTTTTATTGCTCCGTAAAATCTAAAGATATCTATTGAAAGGATTTCCCATTAAATCATTATATTTACAACTATAAATTATGATAATTGACATTATAACTTAAAAATAAATATCTTAGTATTTATTTTCAAATCTTTAATTTAATAATTTAGGTGTGCATAACCATGATTAAAAGAACCCGAAACTTATTTTTAACGATTTTAGTGGTGTTAGGTTCATTCATGGATTCAGAAGCACAAACAACCTTCACGAGTGGTTCAATACCCATGTGCGATACGAGTTATTTTACATCTAATGTATGTTGTTATGGAACAATAACTCCTTCATGGCAACAAGGGGGATTTGCGCTAAATACTCTTGGAATTGATATTACAAGTAATCATCCTCAAACACTTAAAATTTTACTGACCTCTCCAAGTGGCACTACGCTTTTATTGTCAGCATTTAATGGTACAGGAGGATCAAATTATACGAATTGCACTTTTACTAATAATCAATGGACTGTTGATCCATCAATAACTACAGGGAATGCTCCATTTACTGGCAATTGGACTCCGCAAGGAGGTAGCTTAAGTGCCTTTGATTATCAAAGCGCAGATGGGATTTGGACGATAACTGTTATTGATACCTTATGTCAAGGTGGATCAACCAGTGGTGGAATTCCTTATAGCGATGGAACATTCAACGGCTCGGCTGCTGGAGGTGGCTTTGGATTTGGTTACACTCCGGTACCTTGCTTTGGCTTTATTCCATCTGGTCAAGCTACAATTTGCCAAGGGGAAACTTTTGATCTTTATAATTTTTATAATACATCATCCCCATGGTACACTTACTATTTTGACCTTAATGGAGTTTATGTTGTTAACCCTTCTGCAATCGCAGTAGCGGGAACCTATTGGATCCAAGGATCATATTGGAATTGTACTTATTCAGCTCAATTTACATTAACAATAAATCCAAAACCTTCGCTTGGCGCGGATCAGATCATTTCTCAATGTAACACTTTGCCTCAAGATTTGAATAGCTTATTTACTTTATCAGGATTAACCACAGCATGGAGTTTAAACGGAATTGCTATCACAACAGCTGCTACATCTGCTGCGACTTTGCCAGGAATTTACCAATTGATAGCAACTAACTTAAATGGATGTGTTGATACAGCTCTTGTGACATTAAATAATACTCCGATAAATTTTCTTGGATCCGATCAATCCAAAAATATTTGTACAAATGAAAATTTAAATCTCACTTCCCTTTATAATACCGCAGGTTACTCCACTAATTGGACATTAAATGGTAATCCAATTGCTAATCCAATATTAATTTCAACTCCTGGAATTTATGAACTGATTGCAACAGCATCATCGGGCTGTGAAGACACTGCACAAATTGTTGTAACAAATCTTCCTACACCTTCATTAGGCGCCGACCAAATCACTACTATTTGTTCGGGAAACCGAATAGATCTAACAAGCTTCTTCAATCTTATTGGACTAAATTCAACCTGGACGAAATCAGGAATTGCAATCAGTAATCCGACTTCAATAAATGTTGGCGGAACTTATACACTCATTGCAACTACGGCAAGCGGTTGTGCGGATACTGCTGATGTAAATTTAAGTGTGTTGCTCGTGCCTACTCTCGGTACAGATAAATTAATTGGGATTTGTG
>JANXSD010000159.1 GCA_025352785.1 Bacteroidota bacterium | reverse complement strand
CGATGATGATGCCGTTTGCTTGCAAAATGGTATCTTTAGGCAAGCAAAAACTAAACTTGAACAAGAAGTTGTTTTGAAACCTAATCCAGCCTCTGATAATGTAGAGATTAGCTTATTGAATAAAGAAGAAGGTGTTTGCATGATTAAAATTACTGACCCAATGGGAAAAGCATTGTTAACTCAATTCTTTAATTGTGAAGACAAAAAAATTATTCTTAATGTAAAAGGATTTGCGCAGGGAATTTACATTGTTCAAGTACTGAAAAATAATGAATGGAGTAAAACACAAAAGCTAATAATCAATCGATGAGTAACTTAAAAATCTTTGTTTTTATTCTTGCAACACTTCTTTTTATCTATTCAAAAAGAAGTGTTGCACAAGGATTGAATCATACATTTTTATTAGGATATGATATTGCACTTTTTGATACCAGTGTAACTTCAACCAAAGCTAGATTAAATTTTGATTCTAGTTCAGTAACAGTAATTCCAGAAACAAGAAAACTAGCTTTTGAAGCAGCTCAAGCTAACATTTCTGATGAGAATGGTAATCTGCTAATTTCCACAAATGGTTGTTGGATAGCGGATGCCAGCGGAGATACGATGCAAAATGGAAGTGGATTAAATCCAGGTCCTTTCGCAACGAGTTGGTGTAGTTCTCAAAGTGGTATACCTGATCTATATTCAAGTGTAATTCTTCCTTATCCTGGCGATAGCACAAAATATATTTTATTTCATCAAACAGCGAATTATTCTATACCCAATGCATATTCATCTGAATTATTTTATTCTATTATAGACATTACAATGAACGGCGGTTTGGGTGCTGTTACTCAAAAAAATATTGTCGCATTTAATGATAGCTTGAATCCAGGAATGACGGCTTGTAAACATGCAAACGGTAGGGATTGGTGGGTGGTTATTTTTAAAGATAATTCAGACGTAATTTATAAGATTTTACTTACGCCCTACGGAATCACAAGTATTACTACACAGCATTTAGGAATGCCACCTCATAGTAATTATAATGGGCAGCCACAATTTTCTCCAGATGGAACTAAATTCGCATACCATCATAGGTTTGGTGTAGCAAATTCTTTTACTCATGAAATTCGTCTGTTTAATTTTGATCGATGTACTGGAATGCTAACGAATGGTAATTTGATGAGTTTTGCTGATTCAATAACTGGATTCGGTTTATCTTTTTCTCCAAATTCTAAATATTTATACTTCTCCACTTTCACAAAGATTTTTCAATTAAATACAGACACCACAAATATTCCTGCAAGTAAACAGCTTGTTGCCACTTATGATGGATATTGCTATCCTGACATTGGTTCTTGTACCGATTTTTGGATAATGTACTTAGCTGCAAATGGAAAGATATATATATCATCAGGGTCAAGTACAATTGATCTGAATTACATAAATTCACCAGATAGTAGTGGTTTGATGTGTGACGTGCAACAACACGGTTTACGAACACCATGTTATATTTTCAGGAGTAATGTAAATCACCCCAACTATTATTTGGGTCCTGTTATTGGTAGTGTATGTGATACGCTTGTTCATGTTGGATTACAACAACACGAAAATGAAGTACAGAATTTTAAACTGTCTCCTAATCCAAGTAAAGATGGAGTAATTAAAATTATTTATTTGTTACCACAAAATAAACAAGGGATTTTTGAAGTGTATGATTTAAATGGAAAAATTGTATATACGAATACACTTTCTCCTTGGAGTAGCTTGCAATATTTTAATTTATCGTTTTTAGAAAGTGGATTGTATCAATGTGTAATACGATCTGGGAGTAGTATTTCGACGCAAAAATTGATGGTGGTGAAATGATATGCTAATGTGCCAGTGTGCCAATGCATTTAAATGAATAAAAAAATCTTTTAATCTTTTTTAATCCTATTAATCTTGTTCCTGTTTTGTTTCTTTTTTTTATGATACCCTTGAATACAATGATGCTGCTGTTTGCTTTCAAAACGGTATCTTTAGGCAAGGAAATTCAAAGATTGAACAAGAAGTTGTTTTGAAACCCAATCCAGCTTCCGATAACGTAGAGGTGAGCTTGGTGAATAAAGAAGAAGGTGTTTGCATGATTAAAATTACAGACCCAATGGGAAAAGCATTGTTAACTCAATCCTTTAATTGTGAAGACAAAAAAATTATTCTTAATGTAAAAGGATTTGCCCAAGGTGTATACATTGTCCAAGTGCTTAAAAATAATGAATGGAGTAAAACACAAAAACTTGTAATCAATCGATGAGCAAATTAAGAATTCTTGTTTTTATTCTTGCAACACTTCTTTTTGTCTATTCAAATAGAAGTATGGCTCAGG
>JANXSD010000085.1 GCA_025352785.1 Bacteroidota bacterium | reverse complement strand
TCTTCAAAGTAATTGTTTTTCCAAGTCCTTTCCAAAAAAACAAAAAAGCTCTGAAATTCTTGACTTCAGAGCTTTTTCGATAAAGGTTTAGATTAATTCACCCCATGCATCATTTTCAATAATTTGCGATAAATAGCAAGTAAGATAAGCGATGCTGATCCACTTAAAACTATAAATACACAGAAGAAAATAAATAGGTTCGATATTTCGATTCCTAAAAAGCTTGGTATATGTGCGCCAGCTGCAGCAGGAGATTCACCAGCACCAGGAGGAATTAAAGCACTTAATGTTCCAGCAAATTTATTCGCTACTGCATTCGCTAAAAACCAAGTTCCCATCATTAAGGAAGCTAAACGAATTGGCGCTAATTTACTAACCATACTCAATCCAATTGGTGATAAACAAAGCTCACCCATGGTATGAACGATGTATAAAGCAAATAGCCAAAACATGGCGATTTTAGTTGATGGATCAACACCATGAACTGCATAAGCGATGATGACGTAACCAAGTGCAACTAAACCTAAACCAATTGCCATTTTTAGAGGGGAAGAAGGCTCCATATTTACTTTTGCTAATTTCCCCCAGAGCATTGTGAAAAACGGCGCTAATATGATAATTGCTAATGGGTTTATTGATTGAAACCATGGAGAAGGAAACTCTGTTAAATGGATGTCTGCAATTTTATCCAATAAGGTTAATGCAACAACTAATAAAATACCAATTATTTGTACTCCTGTTATCGTTTTCTTCGACCATTCAAAGAACCATCCAAATGCTTTTCCTAAAAAGAATATTAAAAGTGAATAAGCTCCAGCAATAATAAATTTGCTTACATGAATATCAATGGCTCTATCAACTTGTTGATCAGCAAATAATGTTAACGATGCACCAGCTTGTTCGAAACATGCCCAAAAGAAGATCACAAAGAATGCAAGAATAAATATTACAATGATTCGTTCTCTTTCATCTTTGGTTAATGATTTATCGGTAAGAATAATGATGGGCATTAATATTAAGGATGCATAAATAAGATATGCAACTAAATCAATATTTGCAATTGTATGTGCAATGGAATCAGGATTCGCAACATTAGCAGCTCCAAAAATTCCAGCAACGATATTTTGAAAATTCAAGAGACCAAATATCAATGCAATCGAACCAATAATTACAGAATATGTTTGCATATCAATTTTTGCAACGGGCATTCCAATCGCTTTACCATCAGGACCAACAAGATGTTTATTCTTAAGTAATTCAAATGAAATTAAACTAACTACCATTCCAATTGCTGCAGCAAGGAAACCATATTTGTATTCTGAGAAACCACCACATACTAATGGCGAGAAAAATGCTCCCATGTTAATTCCCATGTAAAAAATCGTGAATGCTCCATCAATACGTGAATCGTTTTTGGGATACAATTGACCAACCATGGTGGAAATATTCGGCTTAAAAAAACCATTACCAATAATGAGAAGCGTAAGTCCCATCCACATAAAAGTTATTGCTGAACCACTTTGCGCACCTTCAATTACTGCATTCCCACTCATATACAGTAAGAATTGTCCTAAAGCCATTAAAACTCCCCCGATTAGGATACTTCTTCTATTACCCCAAAATTTATCACAAAGATATCCTCCTAAGAGTGGTGTTAAATATACTAAGCCTGTAAAACTGCCATAAACATTTGAAGCTAGAGCCTTATCAAAATACAATGCTTTAGTCATGTATAAGATGAAAATAGCTCGCATTCCATAGTAACTAAACCTTTCCCACATTTCTGTGAAAAAGAGTAGGTATAATCCTCGAGGATGTCCTGTATTAGTTGAAGGTGTATTCATAAACGGTTGTTAAATTGTTTTTTTTATAGGCCACTAATGTAATGAAAAGATTAAACAAAACAACTTGTTGGGCTTTCGACGGTATTATTCTAGTTTTGGTCAATTAAAACACCTCTTTAGTATAGAAATTACAGATGAACTTTTTCATATTTGATTTTTTTTATTAAGAAGTTAGAATTGTGGATCATTGATAGATGGATAAGAGATCTGCCTTTCAGTTTTAAATTATTTAAGGATAAAAACTACAACATCATACATTCCTACATTATCTTCGTAGGACAAAAATAACTTATACTATGTTTGATATGTTTAGTAAACTCGGTGATGTGAAAAAGAAAATCGACGAGATAAAACAAAGATTAGATTTTATTACTGTTGAAGGTGATTCAGGAAATGGTGCTGTTAAAGTTATCGTTACGGCAAATCGGAAAGTAAAATCTATCTTTATAAATGATGAATTATTAAAAATTGATTCAAAAGAAGAACTTCAAGAACTACTAGAAATTGCATTAAACCGCGCACTTGAAAATGCTGAAAATGTATCGGAAACTGAAATGAAAGCAGCTGGTAAAGATTTCCTTCCAGGTTTTCCTGGATTTTAAAATCATGATTATTATGACTCACGAGGG
>JANXSD010000137.1 GCA_025352785.1 Bacteroidota bacterium | reverse complement strand
AACTGGTGACTGGTGACTGGTGACTGAACGTTTTCATAGCAAATAAATTTTATAGGGTTAGAATGAAATTTCAAACAAAAACTAAAGAGTTTACTAATACTTTGGTGAATGTAAATAAACTTTTCTATACTTAATACCCTTTTTTGAAAATTAATATTACAACCGACCATATATTATACCAACTGCCAATATATTTTAGTCCAATCTACTTGTACTTTTTCATCAATACTTCTTAAAAAAATAGTTTCGTAGGCAAAGGCTATGCAACGATTTTTTAAATCGTCTGGATAAAAAAATTACATCGCATCTTTGGACTAAAATATATTTGCAATTGGTATTATTGATAAAAGAATTAAAATCGATGCATCTAATTACTCAATTATCCCAAATTTCAGGTTTGAAGAATATTCTCTTCTATGAATAAAATATGAATAGATTTTTCGATTATTTATTTTTGGCATTATGATTGTCTTTCCGCTTTTTAGAAATCAATAAAAAATAAAAACGGAGGACTACATCATGAAAACATTCATTACTTCTCTCGCAATCAGTACGCTTTTTCTAACCACTTTAAATGCATCTCCACTTGATGCTGACTTAAACCTCCACCTTTATAATTACGAACCCATCATCGTTCAGTTTGATCAAACTAGTTACAGTAATCCATCGGAAACTTTTTCTATCAATTGCGTTGCTCCTGGTCGTCACCGGTTAGCAGTTTGGTCAACTCCAACTCGTTTTAACTATGGATATAATTCAGCACCCGTTTTGGTTTACAATGGCTTTATTGATTTGTATAGCGCTTCAATTACATCATCAATAATTACGCATAATAACTCATTAAGAATAGAAAACATACAAGCGAAGTTTGTTCAACAAATAACATCTAATTCTTATGATACACATTATTGGAATCAAAATAATTTTTGCCATGATCATCAAAATTTTATTCCCCGTGCAATTTCAAATGCGCAATTCAATCAAATTAAATATTCAATAGGCAATAAAAATTTCGATAGTACGCAATTGCTACTCGCGCGTCAAGCTGTTCGAACAAATCCAATGAATAGTCAACAGATTGCAGAATTAATGAACGTGCTCTCTTTCGAATCAAGCCGTATGGAATTAGCAAAGTTCGCTTACCGATATTCCGTTGATCCTCAAAACTATTATTTGCTTTATGATTCATTTAGCTTCGAAAGCAGTGTTACTGAACTAAGTAGTTTCATCGACCATCACTCATAAACCCCGTGATTTATTCCTATAAGTTAAACCGTAGCCCGTAAGCTGCGGTTTTTTTATGCTAAAGATTGTTCAAAATTCAATTGTATTTTCTATTTTTCACAATTCAAGAATCAGCCTTAAAAACTGTATTTTTGCATTCATTATCTTTCAGCAGAATTAGAACATTATGGAACAACGAAATCAGGTTCTCGACAATGTAATCATCAAATTTGCAGGTGATTCAGGTGACGGGATGCAACTTACAGGAACACAATTTACCAATACGGCTGCTCTTTTTGGCAATGATCTTAGTACTTTCCCTGATTTTCCAGCGGAGATTCGCGCACCGCAAGGAACGATTCCGGGCGTATCGGGCTATCAATTACACTTTGGCAGTGTAAATATTTTTACCCCTGGCGACGAATGTGATGTACTAGTAGCGATGAATGCAGCAGCACTCAAAGCGAATATGCGTCATCTGAAAAAAGGTGGAACTATTATCGCTAATTCCGATGGCTTTGATCATAAAAATTTACGTCTGGCTAATTACACCGATGGCGCTAATCCAATTGTCGATGGCACACTCGATAGTTATCACCTGATAACGATTGATGTTACAAAAATGACGCGCGCTGCCTTAGCGGAGTCAACACTTGGAATAAAAGAAATTGATCGTGCGAAAAACATGTTTGTACTTGGCTTCCTTTATTGGATGTACAATCGTAACATGGATTTTACTTTTAAGTTCTTAACAGAAAAATTCAGCAAGAAACAGGATATTCTCGATGCAAATTTAAAAGTTTTGCAAGCAGGTTATAATTATGGTGATACTACAGAAACTGCTACTACTCGCTTTACTGTAAATCCGGCGCAGATGCCTCCTGGAGTTTATCGCAACATTATGGGAAACCAAGCTGCCGCGATTGGATTAGTTGCTGCATCACAAAAATCTGGTCTCGAATTATTTTATGGCACCTATCCGATCACTCCTGCAACAGATATTTTGCATGAACTCGCGAAGTATAAAAATTTTGGTGTCAAAACTTTTCAAGCAGAAGATGAAATTGCTGCTATCTGTGCTACAATTGGTGCTTCTTTCGGAGGTAAATTAGCTGTCACCGCTTCTTCTGGACCTGGTATTGCGCTTAAAGCGGAAGCAATGGGACTTGCACTCATGTTAGAGTTACCATTAGTAATTATTAACGTTCAACGTGGTGGACCTTCAACAGGTCTTCCAACAAAAACAGAACAGAGTGATCTTTTCCAAGCATTATATGGTCGTAATGGTGAAGCGCCCATTCCAGTTATTGCTTCTATGTCGCCAGCTGATTGTTTTCATGCAGTGTATGAAGCTTGTCGCTTAGCAATTGAATTTATGACTCCCGTTATTTTTCTTAGTGATGGTTTTTTAGCGAATGGTTCTGAGCCTTGGAGATTTCCAAAAGCGGATGATTTAACTCCTATCACAACAAAATTTGCAACAGAGAAAAATGATGGTGAAAGATATCTTCCTTACAAGCGTGATGAAAAACTTGCTCGTCCGTGGGCTTTACCAGGAACCGCAGGATTAGAGCATCGTATTGGTGGCCTAGAAAAACAACATGAAACAGGTAACATCAGTTATGATCCGGAGAATCACGAATTCATGGTGAAGATGCGTGCTGCTAAAGTTGCGAGGATTGCTGATTTTACTCCTCCACAAAAATTAGATAGTGGAAATGAAAAAGGAAAATTATTAATTCTTGGATGGGGCTCTACTTACGGACCAATCAAAGGTGCTGTGCGTGATGCGAGAGAAAAAGGGTATGATGTGAGTCATGCTCAAGTACGTTACATGAATCCATTGCCTAAAAATCTTGGCGAGATCCTATATAGTTTCGATCAAGTATTAATTCCTGAAATGAATACAGGACAATTGTTATCGATCATCCGTGATAAATATATGATCCCTGCAATTGGATTAAATAAAGTTAAAGGAATGCCATTTAGTTCGAGTGAGATTCTTGTTAAGATCGAAGAACTTCAAAAAAAATAATTTCAAAACCGTTTGTTTGCAATGCTTGAATTGTTATTGTGATTGCTGATAAACCTAAAAACATAACCATCCCCAACTGATGGAAACAACAACTCAAAATCCGGAATCTCCGAAATTTACTAGTAAAGATCTTGTTACCGACCAGGAAGTACGCTGGTGTCCAGGATGCGGCGATTATTCCATATTAAAACAAGTTCAAACAGTGGTACCTGAGTTAGGAATACCTCGTGAAAACATTGTATTCATTTCTGGTATTGGATGCTCCTCTCGTTTCCCCTATTATATGGAAACATACGGAATGCATTCTATTCACGGTCGAGCAACTGCTGTTGCGAGTGGATTAAAAGCTAGTCGTCCCGACTTAAGTGTTTGGATCGTTACTGGTGATGGTGATTCTATGTCGATTGGAGGAAATCATTTTATTCATTTATTGAGAAGAAATTTCAATGTAAATATTTTATTGTTCAACAACGAAATTTACGGACTAACCAAAGGGCAATATTCTCCAACATCGGAAGAAGGAAAAGTAACAAAGTCAACACCGATGGGATCAATAGATCATCCTTTCAATCCGTTTGCATTAGCGATGGGAGCTGAAGGATCTTTTATCGCACGATCCATGGATCGTGATCCTGTACATTTAAAAGAAATGTTACGTCGTACCAATTCACATCAAGGAACATCTTTCTTAGAAATTTATCAAAATTGCAATGTGTTTAACGATGGTGCTTTTGAAATCTTTACAGAGAAATCATCGAAGAAAGAAGAAGCGATTTTTGTTGAAAATGGGATGCCACTTATTTACGGACAAGATGGAACGAAAGGAATCAAGCTAGACGGTTTCCATCCTAAGATTGTTGATTTAACTGTTGAAGGAAATTCAGCAAATGATTTATGGATCCATGATGAAAGTGATCGAGTGAAGGCAGGAATTCTTTCTCGATTCTTTGATCGCCATGAAAAAGGTGTCGATCATTTACCACGACCATTTGGTGTTTTTTACAAGGAAGACCGTAAGTGTTACGAGGAAGCAATGAATGATCAAGTGGTGGAAGCAATTGCAAAGAAAGGTGCTGGTAATCTTGATAAACTTTTACAAGGAAGAGAGATCTGGGAAATACATTGATAAGCATTTTATTAAAACAAAAAATCCTTGAAGTAATTTTACTTCAAGGATTTTTTGTTTTAGAACAACACTTTAATTTGCACCAAATATATTCATGATTGAGTATGTAATTAAACTGTATTTTTTGATCAGGTCGATTTTAAAAAATCGTGTGAATGCCAAGTAGTAATGAAAAAAAATAGAAATATATTGCATATAAGCAACTGAGAATATTTTTTGGGAGAAAAAAAATTGGTACAATTTTTAAACTTGCTTAAGGGGATACGTAGTATCCCCTTAAGCGTCAGGCTAAGGAATGATTTTAAGTATTTTAAAAGGAGGAAGTATCCGTTTTTTAAGTTCTTTGCTGCATGTGAGTACTATAATCTTGTCTAAGGTTAAAATTAATGACAAGAGTTTAGTCGTTGATTCTTGTAATGCAATTTTCAATAAGTTGCAATTTTGTTTAATTATTTTGAAAAATTTCAATTCGCTAATTTCTCTATTTGTTTTAACAAACAATTTACTTTTATAGTGCGCTAATAGATGGGAAGTTATGACAATTAACATGAGTGTTCCATAGGTGATGCATTCAAATCGCTTGATCTTCATGTCCTTAATTTTATCAATATTATAGGTTGATTTCCACGCTTTAAATAGAATTTCAATTTGCCATCGTAAACTATAATATTTCCTAACTTCCTTTGTCGGAAATTGTACTGTACTAGCATTAGTTAGATAGGTATTGATTGCGCATAATTCCAGCCTTTTTTTAGAAATAAATTTTGATTTTCCTTCACTTATAAATTTTAACTTTCTTCTTTTTTCTGCTACTATTCGCTGTGGAACTTTTTCTATCACCACCCGTATTTTCATTAATTCATTTTTTCCAACATAACAAATTATGCTTCTTTGTTCTCCCTCCCTCATTCCTCTTTTTAATTTCACTATATCAATTAATTCAAATTTCCCACTCTGATGTCTATAAAGGTGTACATCATATCTATGTCGAGATAAAAAATATGCTCCTGCTTTTTGTATCCATAAAAATCGGTTGATATGGAAATACCCTAGGTCATCAATCCGTAAATCGTCTTTCTTTATTTCTCCAAGCTCTGACTTTAAATCGGCGTGGTGACCCGACTTGGGGGATTACAATATTATTTTATTAGAAAGTAAATCGTAATTATATTGAATTTTAATGGAAGAGATAGATGCGTGTCCACCATTGCCCTTATATTTATCCACGTAATGGGATGATAATTGGTATGAAGTAGCATCTCCTATGATTATCCTTTTAAAACACGTTGTTTGAAAGGCTTTTTGAATGGCTAGTTTCTGTGCTAATGAATGAGCGAGCATCTTTTGCATAAAATCAACCGAATATTTGTTAAAACGGTCATGAAGACTTTGCTTAGCCATCGCTTTCCCTCTAAAAAGCAACTCACTTATGTACCCTTGTAAACTACTGGCATTGTTTTGTTGATGAGAAAATACACTCAGAAGCAAAAGATCCATTCCAGTGAATGTACTTGCTCGCTGAACAAATTTTCTAGATCGTGCCGTTTTGTTAACAAATTTTTTGTCGAAAAATCTGATAATCTGATCAACTAATTTACTTTTGTTTTGCAGTGCATTTGATTTTCTCATAGTATTCTGGAATAGACAACACTATGGTATGAGTTAAATTGAATGCACTGCTTTTTATTTACTGAAATTTATTAACCTCGCTTTGTTAATTCCTTAGCCCGACGCCTATGGGGATGCATGGCATCCTTGCTCAAATTTATAAAAAAAAATGGTCTTAATGGGAGCAAACGACTATAAGTCTTTGTAACTATCAATCCCTGTTCTATTCCTAAACTAGGCTATAACTTTTGATACGATATTTTTAAAAATCGTTGTATTCTCCTTTATTACAGATTTATTTTAAAAAGAAGTAGCAGCAGTAAAAAAATAAAAGTATTTTAGATTACCTAAATTTATTTCTTCCTAATAAACCGAACACATTTTTAGGAATAAATTATTATACATTAATTTTTTTTCGTGGGATACTTCGTATCCCCCAGCTCAAATTTATAAAAAAATAATGGCTTTAATGGGAGCAAGCGACTAGATGTTTTTGGAATTTGCTAAGGCGGAAACTTTAATGAACCTCCCAACAGAAAAAAATGAGTTGCTCACAAAATGCTTCACGCTTCTAAAATCATACCCATTAGATCGGGATTCATAATCAATGAAAATGGATGAAATTTAATTAGAAAAAATTGGGTGATTAAATAATTATAAACGGTATTTATCACGAACATTTATAGTAACGAAATCCATTGAATAGTCTAAAATATTTTCAAATTACAGATCCAATTTTTTCATGATTGGAGCAAGTTTATAAGTGATTGCCGTTACGAGTAATGTCATTGTTCCACCAAAAATTACGGAAGGAACTAATCCTAAAAGGCGAGCAGCGAAACCTGATTCGAAAGCACCGATTTCATTAGAGCTTCCAACAAAAATGCTGTTCACTGCAGATATTCTTCCTCGCATTTGATCGGGAGTATAAATTTGCAAAATAGTAGAACGAATTACAACACTTACATTATCAAACATTCCCGAAAGTAATAGCATTAAAAATGAAATCCAGAAAACTGTTGACAATGCAAATCCAATCATACAACAGCCAAACATCGCTACGCAAAAAAGCATTTTTCTTCCTGCATTTTTTCTTGGCGGATAAAAAGCTTGTATCACCGACATGATAACAGCACCAACCGCTGGTGCCGAACGCAATATCCCAGTTCCTTCGGGGCCGACATGCAAAATTTGATCGGCGAAAGCGGGTAATAAAGCTACTGCTCCGCCAAAGAGCACCGCGAATAAATCAAGTGTAATGGCTGAAATTAATACTGGTTGAGAGAAGAAAAATTTCAGTCCTGCTTGCAATGATTCTCTTACAGTTTCACCTTTAATGGCAGGTGGAATTGGTTTATTACCAATTAACGAATAAAAAAATAAGGCAACTAAAATCAAACAGGAAACAATGATTAATGACTCTCCAGGTCCTATCCATCCGTAACACAACCCACCTAATGCAGGTCCAGTTACAGCGCCTATCTGCCACATGCTACTATTCCAAACTGAACTATTTACATAATTTTCTCGAGGCACTAACTGCGTCCAAAAGGAAGATTGAGCAGGGTTGTATAATCCTCTTGCAACACCAATCATGAATATTACTGCATAAGCTGGCCAAGTGCCTTGACTAGTCCAATAATATGCATACAATGTGAGGATAAAAGATGCTATTAACATTAAGCAGGTTGCCAACATCATTAAATGCCGTCGATTAAAACGATCAGCAAGATGCCCGCCTGGAAGTGCGAGTAATAATGCTGGAATAGCTTCCGTTAGGCCGATCAGTCCGAGGGAAAAGGGATCTTTTGTTTGTGCATAGATCATCCAGCTAACGATGATTTCTTGCATTAATACTGCCACGGTTAGAATTAATTTACCAGTAACAAAAAAGCGAAACTCACGAAAACGAAGTGCTGAATAAGGGTCGTGTCTGATCTCCATTAGAATTTGGCTAAAGTAGTTAACTCAAGGGTTTCTGTAAGTTGTTTCCAAGAAAATTGAACTTTCTTTCGTGACTTAATGAAAATATTTTTAAAGGATAAATAGTATTTGCACAATATATACGGATTAGGTAGTAAATTTGAGAGCTAATGTCAGTTGAACAACCAAAGTCGCAGGAAAAATGTTTTCGAATATTCGTTGTCGAAGATGACTTATGGTATGGTGAATTACTTGTTCATCACCTCACGATGAATCCAGACAATGAGGTTACAAGATTTGAATCGGCAAGGGAGGCTTTAAGCCAATTGCATCTTCAACCTGATGTGATTACCCTTGATTATTCATTACCAGATTTACAAGGTGACGAGGTTCTTAAACGTGTTAAGTTAGAATCGCCAAATACTGCGGTTGTAATTATTTCGGGACAAGAAAACGTTTCTATAGCAATTGATTTATTGCACAAGGGAGCCTATGATTACCATGTTAAGGATGATGATACTCGTGAACGATTATGGAATACCGTCAATAATATTCGGAAAAATGTTGAGTTACGTAAAGAAGTTGATTTCTTACGTGCAGAGATGAATCTGAAATATGATTTATCGAATTTAATTATAGGTAATTGTGAGGTGATGAAACAGGTTTATCATTTGGTGGGAAAAGCTGCGAGAACAAATATCACTATCTCATTATCTGGTGAAACGGGAACAGGGAAAGAGCTTGTTGCAAAAGCAATACACTTTAATTCTACACGAGCAAAGAAACCGTTTATTACAGTAAATGTAGCTTCCATACCACGAGACTTAATAGAGAGTGAACTTTTCGGACATGAAAAAGGAGCCTTCACTGGTGCGATTGCGCGACGTGTTGGAAAATTTGAAGAAGCACATCAAGGAACTTTGTTTTTGGATGAAATAGCAGAACTCGATTTTGGATTACAAGCGAAACTCTTGCGAGTACTTCAAGAAAAAGAAATTACAAGAATTGGAAGCAATCAAGTGATGGCAATAGATGCGAGAATAATTGTTGCTACACATAAAAATTTAGCAGAAGAAACACAGAAAGGTAATTTTAGAGAAGATTTATATTATCGATTATTAGGTTTGCCAATTCTGTTACCACCATTACGTGAAAGATCAACAGATATTTTATTGCTTGCAAAATATTTTCTTGATAATTTTTGTTTAGAAAATAATTTTTCCAGTAAGAGTATCGCTCATGAGACAAGAGAGAAGTTATTGACCTATCGTTATCCGGGAAATGTACGTGAGTTAAAAGCTATAATGGAACTCGCTGCTGTTATGGTTGATGGAAATACCATAAACCAAAAGGATATCACGTTTAATTCGGCACAACAAACATTAAGTTTATTAGATCAAGATCTAACACTTGAAGAATATGAATTGCAAATTATACGACATTATTTAAATCGTTATCAAAATAATGTTATTGAAGTTGCAAAAAAACTGAACGTAGGAAAGTCGACAATTTACCGTCTGTTAAAAGAAAATAAATTGTAAAACGAATTTCAATTATTTTAATTTCATTTCAAGAAAATATTCAAATGCCATTAAGTAATAAAGAAGTTTTTTATGAATCAATATTGGCTGAATTGCCAGGTGACATCGCAGTCTTTGATATTGAACATCGGTATATTTATGTTAATCCGCAAGCAATAAAAAATCCCGAAATCAGAGAATGGATTATAGGTAAAACAGATATTGAATATTGCAAATATCGGAATGTCGATATGGAGATTGCGACAAAAAGATTTGAAGTTTTCGATAAGGTTATAGCGGAGAAACGAGAGCGAGAGTGGGAAGAAACTATGCTTGATCATAATGGAGAAAAGCGACATTATTTACGAAGGCTTACACCAGTTTTTTCAAGCTTCGGCGAGATTTCTTTTGTAATTGGATATGGCATAGATATTACGGAACGCGTTGTTTTACAGACTGAATTAGATACAAGAACAGGATTTATTGATAAGGTTTTAAATACTAGTCCGCATTTAATTTTTGTTAAAGATAATGAAGGTCGATTTTTACTTGTTAACCAAGCGATGGCTGATTTGTTCAATACCGATATTAAGGGATTAATAAAAAGATCAAATGATGAAGTACATACTAATCAAGAAGAGGTTAATGATTATTCAATAGTTGATCATAACGTGATCAACTCCTTAAAACCTATTCGAAGAGATGAACCATTTACTAAAAGTGATGGTTCAATTATTTGGTTCGACACTATTAAAGTACCATTAATAGAACAAGAAGGAAGTGTGAAGGTTTTGGGAATTTCAACTGATATTACAGATCGACGCATAGCGGATGAGCGGAATAGAAATAATAAAGAACGCTTAATTGCAGCAGAAGAATTGGCAAAATCTGGTAATTGGCAAATTGATTATTTAACAGGTGTAATTGAGTGGTCGTCAGGGATGTACCGACTTTGGGAAATTGACGAAAATCTTGGGTTACCAACAGTCGAAGAGAGCTATAAAAGTATGTATCCAGCAGATGCAATTATTTTAAAAAATGCTATTGAAAATGCGAAAATCAGTAAGACAGGAATGATTCTAGATTTTCGACTACTTCTTCCATCTGGCATAAAATATTTGCGTAGCATGACCAAACCTATTTTTAGCGATACCGGTGATGTATGTTGCCTCTTTGGAACTGTGAGGGATATTACTATTGAAAAGATTAACGAGGATTTACTTCGCGAAAATGAGATGCGATTAAATGAAGTCCAAGAATTGGCATCCATGGGAAGTTTTAGTTTCGATGTTGCATCGAATGTTATTCACTGGTCGCCTGCGAGCTTTAAAATATTTAAACGTGACCCAGCATTGGGTGCTCCTAGTTTTGATGAATTCTTACACTATGTACATCCAGAAGATAAAGATTTCTTTTTAGAAATGATGGGGGTCCTATCTACGAGGGATAAACCATTTGAAATGTTTTATCGAATTATTTGTAGTGATCAGGAAGTAAAAATGTTACATATTATCCATAAGCCACACTTTGATGATAATGGTCAAATAATAAAAGTTGTTGGCAGTATTGCAGATATTACTGAAAGACAAAAGACAGAAGAAATTTTAAAGCTTAATGAGCAAAGATTGGTTGAAGCACAAGAACTTGCTAAATCGGGAAGTTGGGAATGCGATTTAAAGTCAGGAAAAAATATTTGGTCAGCAGGGCATTTTAAATTATGGGAATTGGAAAGAGATCTTCCCATTCCAAGCTTTCCAGAATTTCTTTTAACGATACATCCCGATGACCGATTTAAGGTAGAGAATGCCATGAAAAAGTCAATTAGAACTGGTGAAGAATATTCAATTGAATATCGTATTACAACCTATAAAGGCAATAATAAAGTAATGTATTCAAGGGCACTTGTAGAGATGGATTTATCACGAACTTCTATTCGAATATATGGTACTGTTTTAGATATTACGGAAAGAAGAAACCACGAAGAACGATTAAAATTGATTGAGCTTCGCTTAATAGAAGCTCAAGAAGTTGCAAGATTTGGCTCTTGGCAAATAGACCTTAAAACTGGAGTTGCTGAATGGTCCGATGGGACGTATAAAATATGGGAGTTAGATGCTGGTAAACCGCCACCATCCCTTCAGGAATTTTACAATACGATTGATGATGAAGAGCGTGAAAGAATAATTAAGATCGTTATAAAATCTTTTAAAGAAGGACTTCCATTCGATTTAGAATATAAAATTAAATTAAGCGGAAATCGAATAAAAAATATTAATGCGAGAGGAAAAGTAGAGCGTAATAAAAATGGAGAAGTAATACGCCTCTATGGAACTGTTTTAGATATAACCGAATCGAAAAATTTTGAAAATGAACTTATTCAAGCAAATATAAGTGCTGGAGAATCGTTACGAACTAAAGAATATTTTCTTGCCAATGTAAGTCATGAACTACGAACACCCATAAATGGTGTATTAGGGATGGCTCGACTACTTCAAAAAACGGAGTTGTCTTCTACACAAAGAAGCTATATGGATATTCTCACGCGTACAGCGGATAATCTATTAGTGATCATCAATGATATATTAGATACCGCAAAAATGGAGTCGGGAAAATTATCATTCGATAAAATTGTTTTCGAGCCTGCTCGTGTTGCAGATACCGTTGTACAAACACAATTGTATAAGGCCGAAGAAAAAGATTTATTTATTCGTCACATGATTGATGCATCGCCACTTCCTGCGGTAATAGGTGACCCCTTACGATTAAATCAAATTCTGTTGAACTTAATAAGTAACGCGATTAAATTTACCGAACAAGGTGAAATAGTTCTTACACATCGAATCATTGAAGAAGATGCTGAGAATTTAACGATTGAATTTTCTATTAAAGATACTGGAATAGGAATCGCTCATGATGAACAAGAAAAGATATTTGAAAGCTTTACTCAACTTCAAGGGAGTAAATCTAATTTGCAAGAAGGCACTGGCCTTGGATTAACTATTTCGAGAAATCTTATTGAGAGACAAGGAGGTAAAATAGGTGTGGTGAGTGAGCCTGGGAAAGGAAGTACTTTTACTTTTTATATCCCCTATAAAAAGGCAAAAGAGATTCCAGAAGTTAAATCAACGGAGCGAATTGCTCCAGGACAACTTGGTGCTTTACGTGTTTTACTCGCAGAAGATAATCGCGTAAATCAATTTATTACCGAGGCAATGTTACAAGACTGGGGATTTAAAATTGATATTGCTTCTAATGGAAAGGAAGCTGTTGAATTAATAGAGCGAAATAACTACGACATTGTTTTAATGGATATTCAAATGCCAGAAATGAATGGTGTAGAAGCAACACATCTTATACGTGGGATGAAAGATAAAGAAAAAGCACGACTACCTATAATTGCACTTACGGCAAATACTACTAAGCAAACACATAAAAAGTTTGTTTTAGAAGGAATGAATGATTGCTTAGTAAAACCCTTTCAGGAAGAGGCACTTTATAAAAAAATATTAGCTCATCTTGATGGTAAAGAAAAAATAAATGCCACATTAAAACAACCACGCTTTCCAGTACGAAAACGGCCAGAAACTACTTATGAAGGATTATATAACCTTTCATTGCTAAGAAGAGATGCGCGTGACAATCCCAACTTTATTAGCAAAATGCTAGTGCTGTTTATAGAAACAATTCCTCCTATCGTAGATAAAATGTTTGATCATTTTGATAAGGGAGAAATGGATTCAATTAGTACACTTGCACATAAAATTAAACCCACCTTGCATAGTGCGGGAATTAATAGCTTAAAAGAAACAATTCGAAATATTGAAGGCTATAGAGATAAGAAAAGAACTCTCGAACAAATGAAAAATGATCTTGTTAAGCTTCATGAAATAATAGGAGAAATAATTATCGCTTTTCAAAATGAAATAAATCAACTAAATAATAATCCATCTGAATAATACCATAAACTTATATGGTATTATTCAAATATACTTGTCTTTTTCACCCATACATCTGGAAAAACAATTACGTTGGAAAGGCTATTCAACGATGTTAAAAAATCGAATTTACAATAAATCAATTCAGTTTAGGAAATAAACCAACTATACTTTTCGTATAAATTAGCTGACTAGTTGTTGAGAAAAAAATCAATGCACTTCACTGTTGATTTTATCAATTTCTTTTGAAAAAAATGGAATAATATTTTCTGTATTTTTTTCCCAATCAAAATTATCGGCAACGAATTTATAGGCATTCTCTGCAATACTAATACGTAATGATTCGTTATTTAAAAGCATATTTATTTTAGTAGCATAATCTTCAGGATTATCAGCAACTAACACACATTCATTTTCAGGAGCTCCAATTGCATTGTTAGCAAGCTTCGATATCACACATGGTAATTTCATTGCCATAGCTTGAAGGATTTTATTTTGTAATCCAATACTTATAAGCATTGGTGCGACCATGATTTTTGACTCGCTCAATATAATTCTAGGATCTTCCACCCATCCACTAACGGTAACATATCTATTGGCTAGATCACGAACGGAAGCGGTAGGATTGGCTCCTGCTATCATCAAAGTAGCTGTAGGGTTTAATTTATGCAATGCTGGTAAAATTTTTTCTGCTGCATAAATCACACTATCAATATTGGGTTTATACGACATATTCCCTATGAAAAGTAAATCGTATTTTTTCTCTAATTGTTGTGGTTGATAGTAATTAAAGTCGACACCATTTGCAACTACTTCAATTTTTCGAAAACTTGGATGCGGGATACAATCTCGATCTTGTTTTGAAATAATTAAATGATGATCGAAATATTTAAAGCTTTCATGTTCATATCTTGCTAAACGCTTTTCTTCTATTCTAATTGGGAATTTTAAATAGAAATCAGCAGTAGAAACCATACGCTTCATCCCCATCGAAAAAGTGTCCATGTAATCGAGCGTTGACGGATGGATATTTAATTGCTTCGCATATTCCGCCATTCTTATCAAATGACAAAATACTGCATCGGGTTGAAATTTCAGTGAGAAGGATTGCAACTGTTGCATCGCTTCCTCTTTCCAAAAATAGGCTACTTGAAAAGGCATCCTTCTCTTATTAAGAATCCTAAACATTGAAAGCATAGAATCTTTTCGATTTACTACTACCGTTTTAATTTCCTTACAATATGGCTTAAGTTCATTCACCCAATCGGCATGAGGCTCATGATTATTAATTGCAAAAAGATAAATGTCGGCATGCTTGCTTAACGCTTTAATTAAATGAAAGGCACGCAACTTATCTCCCTTTTCAAGAGGATAAGGAAACCTAGAAGTTAAAAATAACAATTTCATCAGGCTACTTAGTCAAATTTTGTAGCCTTACCTTTTACCGTTAATGACTTCAAATCCTTCTTCAATAAATGGAGATCATAAATTTTATGAAGGCTATCAGTAAGACAAACATATTCTCCTTCAAAGCCAATTAATTGTTTGGTTTCTCCTGCTTTGATCATCTCATAACGACCTTGACGAAAAGGAATTTCTGACGGTCTCATTGTTCTATTTGGTGATGAGGTGGTATCTCCTAAAAATACATTCACATCCTTATTACTTTTATTGGCAAGTTCAAATTTAAATTGCTTTGCCATTCGTTCTTTTGTTCTGATAGCCATAATACTATCACGCTTCGCATCTTGTCCAGGCTTGCTAACAGTTCTGGTTACAATCGTTCGTAATGGCAAATTACGCTCCTTGCAATAAAGTTCTAAGCCTTCTTTCTTTGCAATTCCGTTAACCATAATTTTATTGTTGATGTAACTTTCTAAAATCGTTTGTAAATCAATTTTAGGATATAAACAATCGTATGCAACTAAAATTTCCGGAAAACGACCTGAGAAACGAATGGTATCATTTACCAACTTCATTGTAATCATCGCTTGAATCTTTTTATCAAAGGAGATGAATGTATGCAAGGCTAAATCGGTATTCGTTTTTGAACCTCTCGTACGTACCGTAAATTGTCCGATACCATTTTTATATACCGTATCATTTACTAATGTTATTTTATCTTTTGTCTTCTCTTTTGCTTTTTCTTGTGCAGATACCGAGAGAGAAACAACGAAGCATAATAAGGTTAACAGATATTTTCTACTATTCATAATGGGGTTATTTTAATTTTTTTTTGATAAACTACCGCTACCAGTAATTTCAGATTTAATCGTTGGAGTTCCTTTATACGTTATATTTCCACTACCTATTAATCTTGCATCAAGGTTGCTATTTACATTTATTTCTGCATCGCCCGAGCCATTAATATTTACTTTGCAGATATCTGTTATCAGGTCATACGCTTTTAAATTACCTGAGCCATTGATCTCCACTTGATGGTGACCCGCTTTCCCCGATACAAAAATATCACCAGATCCATTGATTTTCGACACAAGATCTGCCACAGAAGCATTTAACGTTATATTCCCAGATCCGTTTATAGATAGCTTTAGGTCATTTCCTTTAACAGGATTCATCCCCTGAACATCTCCAGAACCATTAATATTTACTGCCTCCAAAAGCGAAGTAGAAATGGTGATTTCTACTTGCTTATCGCATCTGAAATTATTTTTTGACTTGATACGTAAATTGTCCCCATTTCGTTTGGTTTCAATATTATCGATAATATTTTGTTGTGCAACAATCACACAACCAGCAGAATCTGAAATTACCAATGTCACTTTCGCTGGAATATCAAGGGTAAGATTGGTAAACTGACCAACATCTCTACTTTTTGTAATGATCGGACCACTTCCTTCGATGCTATTAAAGCAGCCATAAAAGATGGAAACAAGAAGAAAGCAAAGTCCTGCAGTTGCTATTCGGAGAATAGATATCTTTTTCATTAACACGGAATTTATGCGAAGATAATAAATGAGTTAAATTGCAGACGTCAATTAATCATTCTAAAAGTTATTTTTATAACTGCTATAGCTAGATTTCGTGTATTGATGATAATATAGGTGCATTTCATTGCTGGAATATTACCGATATTTGCCTATTGAAACAAAAAACACATACATGTACAAACATAAAACGCAAATTCAAATTCGCTTTAAAGATGTAGATAGCATGGGCCATGTCAATAATGCAAACCATTTCACCTATTTCGAAATTGCTAGAGTTAACTATTTTAATGAAGTGGTAAATGAAACAATTAATTGGAGCAAGCAAGGGATCATTCTTGCTCACATGGAAATAGATTATAGAAACCCTATTTTATTGACAGATGAAGTATGGGTTTATACTGGAATTATTCATTTCGGTGTGAAAAGTTTTGAAGTAGGGTATCAAATCATTCGGATCGTTAATGGTGTAGAAATTACTGTGGCAGAAGGAAAATCTGTTCAAGTATGTTTTGATTACGAGACCAATACAACGATTCCAATACCGGATATATGGAAACAGAAAGTGTTTGCCTATGAACCTTCATTAAAAAGATAAGAGCTTCAACTAATACCAAATGAATATATAATTTATTTGAATACACTTATCTGCTTCACCAATACTTTTTAAAAAAACTAGTTCTGTAGACGACGGCTATGCAACGATTTTTATAAATCGTCTTAATAAAAAATTACTTTGCGTCCTTAAACTAATTTATATATTCAATTGGTATAAAAAAATTTCGCAAATCGTTTTGTAAAAATTTTCTGATAGCGAAGGTCGTTAAAGGTATCTTGTTCTGGAAGGTAAAATATTTCGTAGTTATCCTTTTGATATTTTAAAAGATCTGGTTCATTAATATAATATGCAAATTTCACGAAGTGATTCTCGTGCCCACGTTGTAGTACCAATAGATCTGCATTCCACCATCCAACAATTATTAAAGTATGTTTTTTTAGTGATGAAATTTTCGATAAAACTTTTATTGCATAGGAAGTGCGTTGTTGTCGCTTTGTAATGTCTGCCATCAATAAACCAATAAATGGATCAAAGGCCACTTTTTGACCAGCAATATTTCTCTGAATACTAAAGATGCTTTCTTTCGAACCACGTAATGGATCAGATAAATTAATTCCAAAAGTAAAAGTTGAAACCGCCATCAGTAGTACCAATACTTTAAACGATCGATCTAAAATAAGAAGTGTAAACATCAACCAAACAAAAGGAATTAATGGAATAACAAATGCAGCTTTAAGAGGACAACACATAAATGAAAATCCATATAAAAGGATTGTTAGAATACTTATCATCACAATTTCTTTGCTTATATTTTTATTATTAATGATTGCTTCACAATAAGTTTTTCTTTTACAAACGATGAATAAAATACTTATAAAAAGTGCTACCACTCCTATAAATCCATATACAGAAATTACGCCCTTATAAAAAATTTTAGAAAAAAAAGGAACAGGAAAATGTTCATAATAAGTAAAAAAACTAAATCCATAATTACGAAATACAGGAAAGAATATTAATAGAGTAAAGAGGGCAGTACAAAAAATTATTCTAGCAATATTTTTAATTCGAAATTCTTTTTCGGCGCAATGCCAAACCAATAAACACATTGGTATTAACATTGCTCCAGAAGTAATTCTACATCCTATTGCACAAGCTAGAAATAACCCCGCGCTAACATTGAGATGATGAACAGCTACGATCAATGTAAATCCCAATGCCCACATATAGTCCATATCGTTAGTGGAATTAATATAGATTATTGGTGTAATCGCAATACCTATTCCTGCCCACATCCAATTTTTTAGATTGAATTTTTTAAGCATCAACATAAAGCATGCAATACCTGTTGTGCTGATAAAAAGTGTGAAGAAATTATACGCAACAGAACTTGCATTCCACATCAAAGCAAATATTAATTCCTACAATGGATGTCTGGGTTACACGTGATACTTCATAAGCACCTGTTTTAGCAATTCGCTCTGCAATTAATGGTAAAGCACATGCGTCTTCTTCTGAACCAAAGCCATGTTCGTTCTTGCTTTATCATGAAGGTTGATTAATCAACTCTATCGCTTTTTTATACGTATTATCCATATCATGAAGTACAGGATAGAGGCCTCCGTTTTGCCAAATCAAACGTGCGATATACGCCTTCAATTGATTGCGAATCATGGGTGCTGATTTTTTCAATCCCTTTTCATCTTTAACAACACCTTCTTTCGAAGAAAATTGAGTGAAATCATTTAATATGGCATCATCAATTTGGAAAGTAGTTCTAAAAGTTTCTGCATTTTTAAAGTTCTTTAAATAATCGCGATGGGTATCCACATAATTATAAGCAAATTGATTTACCAACCCCATAGCAAATAACCGGTTCATGTATTCGCTTTCAAAAGTAGTATCGAGAGGCACAAACACATCAGGCATGATTCCACCTCCTCCATAAACTGTTTTACCTTCAGGCGTATGAAACTTCAAGCTATCCACTAAATGAATACTATCTTTATTCACTAATTCACCATGTTTATAACGATCAATTACTTCTTCATCGTACGCTTCGATGCCATGTGAGTATGGCTTTTGAATAGACCTACCAGTAGGAGTATAGTAGCGTGCGATGGTTAGTCGAATAGCGGATCCATCAGGAAGTACTGTTTGCTCTTGTACTAATCCTTTACCAAAAGAACGCCGTCCAACAATTGTTGCTCTATCCCAATCTTGCAAAGCACCTGAAACAATTTCAGAAGC
Source organism: Bacteroidota bacterium (assembly GCA_025352785.1). GTDB lineage: Bacteria > Bacteroidota > Bacteroidia > AKYH767-A > OLB10 > JANXSD01. The sequence continues at coordinate 24,514 of JANXSD010000137.1, read as the reverse complement.
AGAGGCAGAACCTTCATCGACTAATACAATTAATTTACCACTCTCAAAAACTCCAGGTTGATTCGCATAATAAGTAGATCGTGGTCGTGATTTACCTTGTGTATATACGATCATTTTTTTTCCGCCTAAAAATTCGTCAGCAATTTTTGTAGCTGCATCTAAAAAGCCTCCTGGATTACCTCGTAAATCAAGAATAAGTTTTTGCATTCCTTGATCTTTTAATTTGTTCATTGCAACCATAAACTCATCATACGTTGTTGCCGCAAATCGACTAATTTTTATGTATCCAGTTTTGGGATCGGCCATATAATATGTATCAACGCTATATATTGGAATTTTTCCACGTGTGATTTTAAAGTCAAGTACTTTCGGCGATTTTTTTCTGAATATCGAAACTGTTACTAGTGTTCCACCTTTGCCACGAAGTGCTTTAAAAACTTTTTCATTGGTGATATCAGTGCCTGTCATCTTCCTGCCATCCACCTTGATGATACGATCACCAGGCATAACGCCAACACGTTCACTAGGGCCGCCAGAGATTGCTGTTACCACCATGATGGTATCTTGCTGCAAATGAAATTCAATTCCTACCCCTTCAAAATTTCCTTCTAAGGGTTCGTTAGCAGATGCTAAATCTTCAGCTGGAATGTAAGCTGAGTGAGGATCCAATTGCTCCAACATTTTTTCGATGGAGGTATTCATTAGTTGTGTACGATTTACTGTATCCACATATTCTTGTTGGATGTAATCAAGAATATCTGAAATTTTATTGGAAGAATTCGCACGTGGTGCTGGGACAATTTTGCTTCCGATAAAAATTCCTGATGCCAGTACGAATCCTAAAATAAGTGGTAAGAATATTTTTTTTCCTGATGGAGTATCGCTCATATTATTTTTGCTTCTTCAATCTTAAAATGTATTACATCAACACCAAAGCGTTGTAAAAAATCAACGCCTTCCTCCACACTTATTCCTTTGTAGGATGCATACGAATCTTTATAAACTACTCTTTTAATTCCGGTTGTATAAATTATTCTAGCACAAGGCAAACATGGTGATAAGGTAACGTATAATGTTGCGCCTTCTAATGTTATTTGATTTTTTGCTGCATATAAAATCGCATTCGCTTCTGCATGAAGTGCTAATGAACAACCGCCTTTGCGATCGCGCGGACAACCTGTTTCGGGCCACTCAATATCGCAATTATGGGTTCCTGCTGGCGGACCATTATACCCGAGCGAAACTATTCGAGTATCTTTAGAGAGTACTGCTCCTACTTGCGCCATCACACAGTGAGATTTTTTGGCCAGATTAACTGCCAAACCCATGTAAATTTCGTCGAAACTAACTTTATTCATAGGCTACAAAGATAGTTAAGCGAACCGAATGCTAACGCAAAAATTTCATCCATACACTTTAACTCAGTTGCTGAATTTTTTAATGAATTTACTTTCAGGAAATAACGATTTAGCTATTTCACCTAAATACAATTTAATGCGAAATGAAAACATGGGCGAATTGAAATTTGTATCGACCTCGGGATTACTAATAAGCATCAATCGAATTCCAACGCCAGCGCCTATTCCCACCCATTTTATTATTTTATAAGAAGCATTTAATCCAACATCATGTACAAGTACTCCATGATTATAAATTGATCTCGGATGATTCGATTTGTCGTAATATTGAAAATAAGATTTACCATATCCTAAACTCATGGGAACACTTAACTGCCATGCATCTTTATCATAAAAAATATATTCTGCCATCAATGGGTAATAACGTAAATATAATTGTGCTAAAACTTGGTGGTCGAAGTGGTACGTATTATTCCATTCAGATTTCGGTAAAACTACTTTTTCTATAATGTCCGCTTTGATTTTATTATAACCAAAAGCAATACGCCATTTCTTTTTGTACGACACCCCAGCTTTAAAGCCCCAAACATCTGCACTTTTGTTTCCAATAAAAGAATAATAAGTATCCAATTGAAAATACGGCGACAAAGGAACTCTCATGCCCGGCGAAGAAGCTTGAAGTAAGAATGGAGTTAATAATAATAGAATGATGAAACCGCGAAACATTATCGCAAATGTAAATAGGCTTGAGCGATTATTCATTAAGATTGAAAGAATGCTAAAGAATACGATCTAGTCTGGTTCAAAATTTTTTTTTTAAGATCTAAGTGAAGCTAATTTGTTTTTTTAGGTTGCTCACACTACAAGCATGAATGATTGCAGAAACATATTGCCATCCATCAATATTGTGTAACGATTGTATGTGTCCTTTTCTTTAAGGAAGAATAAACTTAAGATAGATATTATCGATGAACCTATTAGCACCTTATCATTATAAGCTGTACGGAATGGAATTTCAACAAATGCTGATCTCATAATTGTTAACGCTAAGAAAAGCAACAAAAGTATAACACAAAGTATTTTAATTTTTTGATAACCATAAATCACAGGAAGTGTTTTAGTTTTCTGTATACGGTCGGTTTCAAGATCCCGAAGATCAACTGCAAAACATATTGCCAGAATATAAATAAATCTTGAAGTAAATAAATACATTTCTCCTCCTGCATTTCCCGATTGATGAGCAGGAAACCAAACTGTTGTTGCCGCCCAAACAAATGCAAGTAACATGTTTTTAATTAATGGAATGGACCGCAATCCACTTTTTAATTTTCCATGAATGTTCCATTGTGAAAAATATAATCCAGAGAATAAACCCATCATTAACGCCCCTATTATTGCAGTGATTGGAAGTTGTATCAATGTGAAAAGCACAATCAACACTAAAAATGATAATACAAATTTATTATGTTTTCCTTGAAGCTTGATTTGGAATGGTACTCGGGTAATTACTGGTTTCCAATGAGCTATTCGGTAGGCAAGCAATGTTGCTGATCCTAAAAAAAGTAGCAATTGCCACGAAGGCCAAGTATTAAAAAGTTGTAGTGATGTTGTTGAAGCGTAAAAAACAGCCGTCAATGCGAGTAAACAATGGTGAATGATCCGAAAGTTGTTCTTACTTATCATCCCAACTTTGGTTGTTTTAAAAATTTTCAATTCAATAATTCTTATTCGAAAGGTTTAGCTAAAATAAATTAGAAATCAAAAATTTACCTTGCTGATACTTGTTTAATATACTTCCATATTAGCAAACAAACATTCTGAAATTTCTGCTATTTATTTTTCTCGTATATAATTACTGCGGCAAGACTAATTCCCAAACTTATATACCCCCATTTCAAGCTTTGTTGGATCTTAATATTACGAGCCGATTTTTGATACCCCAATCGAAACGGTTCCGTACTGGCCAGTTGTTGATCATAACTATCTGGTAATTGTAATTTTTTTGAGTTAAATCTGCCAATAATCACACTGTAAATCATGGGAACAGGAAGTGCATAAAAGGATAATACACTCGAACCAACTCCTATAGCAGCAGCAGCAATACTGTTCGCCGGTTTGCGATAAAATAAATGTGCTGCTTGCTCCCCTTTAATGTATTCTTTTGCTTCTTTTATTGAAAAATCAAGACTGTCTGGCATATAAACCATTTCTTCTGAACTATCCGCTTTTAAAATCGAAAACACATCATATCGATCAACTTTCTTGCTTCTTGATTTGTTGGTTCCTAGCTTTATATAAGTAATGTAAAGATCTCCAACTGTATAACTTGAAGCATCAATCACTTTACCATTAATCATCTGGATCTTCACTTGTGCTTCTGAATTATGGGTTATCAAATTCATCAGAATAAATACCGTAAAACCAATTAATATATGCATGTTCTTCATCTTTCAAAACTAAGGATTTTTTTAACTGAATCATCAATTGTTATATAGTTCCTTAATCATCGTTCTTGTACACAATGATTTTATGTCACTTACCCCAGTCGCTTCTCCAATTAAAATACTAATTAACAATTACCCGAATAATGAACAATATGAAGGTTATAGCGTTTCTAATCTGTAACTTTGCAGCCTTATTTTATAGGTATATGTCGCATAATAAATTCTCTGACCGACACATCGGTCCTGACGCTCACGAAACAGCTGAAATGCTGCAGGTTATCGGAGTAAAATCTATTGATCAGCTAATAAGCGAAACCATTCCTTCCGATATTCGACTGAAAGCAGACCTTGACCTCCCAGCGGCAATGGACGAAGCAAGTTATCTTCGAGAACTGAGAAGTATTGCTGCTCAAAATAAAATATACCGATCCTACATTGGTCTTGGATATAGCAATACGATTACTCCAGGGGTAATTCAACGTAATATACTTGAAAACCCAGGTTGGTACACTGCTTATACTCCCTATCAAGCTGAAATCGCTCAAGGAAGGATGGAAGCGCTCTTGAATTTCCAAACAATGGTTTGCGATTTAACAGGGATGGAACTAGCGAACGCTTCCCTTTTAGATGAAGGCACCGCTGCAGCTGAAGGGATGACCATGTTATTTCATTCACGAAGTAAAGAATCTCAAAAATATAATGCGGTAAAATTTTTTGTAGCCAATAATTGCTATCCACAAACTATTGATATTCTTCGCACACGATCAGCACCACTAGGTATCGAATTAATTATTGGTGACCCCTTATCTTTTGATGCGGATAAATCTTTCTTCGGAATAATTTTGCAATATCCAAGTATCGATGGGGAGATTACAGATTATAAAAAACTTACCGAAAATTGTCATGCACATGATATTCGTATTGTTGTTGCAGCTGATATTATGTCGTTGGTTTTATTAACACCTCCAGGTGAATGGGGCGCTGATGTTGTTGTTGGGAATTCACAACGATTTGGTGTTTCGTTAGGATATGGTGGTCCTCATGCCGCATTTTTTGCTACTCGCGAATCATACAAGCGTGACATACCTGGAAGAATTATTGGTGTGAGTGTGGATGCTGCTGGTAAAACTGCTTTGAGGATGGCATTGCAAACACGCGAACAACATATTAAACGAGATAAGGCTACTTCCAATATTTGTACTGCACAAGTTTTACTAGCAGTGATGGCTTCAATGTATGTAGTGTATCATGGTCCGGAAGGTGTGAAAGCTATTGCAGAAACTATTCACTTACGTGCTACAACTCTTGCAGATGGATTACGAAAGTTGGATTATAAAATTGTGTATGATAATTTCTTTGATACTATAAAAGTATTTTCGGGAAATAAACAAGATGCAATTCATGCTGCCGCAGATAAAGCTGCAATAAATTTTCGTTATACCAAAGATGGTCATATTGTAATTGCATTAGATGAAACTACGTTGCATGATGATGTTACCGAAATCATTCAAATTTTTGCGCAAGCAGGTGGATTAACCTACAAAAGAAATGGAATTGATTTAGCAATAAAACCTGTCATCAATGATCAATTAAGTCTTGCTCGTAAAACTGCTTTTTTTACACATCCTGTTTTTAACGAACATCGTAGCGAAACAGAAATGTTGCGTTATATAAAAAAATTAGAGAACCGTGATTTATCCTTGAATCATTCGATGATTGCTTTAGGTTCTTGCACCATGAAATTAAATGCAACTTCAGAGATGATGCCGTTAAGTTGGCCATTATGGAGTAGCATTCATCCTTTTGCGCCTGTAGAACAGACAAAAGGCTATCAACAAATTATTCGTGAGTTGGAAGAATATTTGTGTTTGGTAACTGGATTCGATGCTGTTTCTCTTCAACCGAATTCTGGTGCGCAAGGTGAATATGCAGGCTTAATGGCAATACATGGTTATCTACATTCTAAAGGACAATCACATCGTAATATTGTCTTGATTCCACAATCTGCCCACGGAACAAATCCAGCGAGTGCTGTCATGGCAGGATGGAATGTTGTTGTTGTAAAGTGTGATGATGATGGGAATGTTGATATCAATGACCTTCGTGAAAAGGCTGTAAAAAATAAAGATGTTCTTGCAGCAGTCATGGTTACGTATCCAAGTACACATGGCGTTTTTGAAGAAGGTATTCGTGAGCTCACAAAAATTATTCATGAAAATGGTGGACAGGTTTATATGGATGGTGCAAATATGAATGCTCAAGTTGGATTAACAAGTCCTGGAATGATTGGTGCTGATGTTTGTCATCTTAATTTACATAAAACTTTTGCGATTCCACATGGTGGTGGGGGACCTGGCATGGGACCGATTGGAGTGGCTGCTCACTTAGCACCATTTCTTTCGAACCATGCAATTATTAGTACTGGAAAAGATCGTAAGGGAACAGCAGTAAGTGCTGCACCTTGGGGTAGCGCAAGTATTTTATTAATCAGCTATGGCTATATTCGAATGCTTGGAAAAGATGGCGTGAAGGCATCAACGATGTATGCAATTTTAAATGCGAATTATATGATGGCACGTTTAGAAGGACATTATCCTATTTTATATAAAGGAAAAAATGGCCATGTTGCGCATGAAATGATTTTAGATTGCAGAGCCTTTAAACAAACAGCAGGAATTGAAGTAACTGATATTGCAAAACGATTAATGGATTATGGATACCATGCTCCTACAGTAGCATTTCCTGTTGCTGGAACATTAATGGTTGAACCAACAGAAAGTGAATCGTTGCACGAACTAGATCGCTTTGTTGAAGCAATGATTGCAATTCGTGAAGAGATTCGCGCCATAGAAGAAGGTAAAGCAGATCGTGTGGATAATGTATTGGTGAATGCACCGCATACAGCCGCAGAAGTTACTGCTGATGAATGGCATCATCCTTATAGCAGAAAAAATGCTGCGTATCCTGCAGCTTGGATTGCTGAAAATAAATTCTGGCCATTTGTTAAGCGTGTTGATAATGCATTTGGTGATCGCAATCTAATTTGTACTTGTCCGGATATGAGCGCTTACGAAGAAGAAGTTCAGCACACATAATTTTTTTGTAACGCTAATTATTTATCAGTTTGCATTGTCGATATAATCGTTAGCATACAGATCTTCAAGGTCTGAAAATCTGTATGCTAATTACTTAACTATTCGTAAAAATTTACTTTGAATTATTTAGCACACTTATATCTCAGCGGAAATAATCCTAACATCATGATTGGTAATTTCATCGCTGATCATGTTAAGGGAAATTTGATAAATACTTTTGATGAAGAGATTCGTTCGGGAATAATTTTACATCGAGCTATAGATCACTTCACCGATCATCATCCACTTGTTGAGCAAAGTAAATTACGATTACGAAATGAGTTTCGAAAATACGCTCCTGTTATTGTGGATGTTTTTTACGATCATTTTCTCGCTCGTGATTGGGAAAAATATCATCATCTAACATTAGCAGAATATACTAAAACCACTTATCTGCTTTTAGAAAATCATGCAGCTATTTTGCCTGATCGAACGAAGTACATGTTGAATTATATGAAAACTCAAAATTGGCTTTTAGGATATGCGCAACTAGAAGGAATGGAGAAGGCATTGAATGGATTATCACGCCGTACTACTTTCGAATCAAAAATGGAATTTGCGCATATTGCATTACAAGAAAATTACAACGACTTCGACAAAGAGTTCACTGAATTTTTTCAGGAGTTAAGATTGTTTGTAAGCACGTTTATAACTAAATAAAAAATTCCCAGAAGTACGAGTACTTCTGGGAATTTTTTATGAAATGAATTTCAATTAGTTCTTTACAAACTTAACATTGTAACTTCCTTTATCACCTGTAACATTGATAAAATAAAATCCTGATGCCAAATTGCTTAAGTCAAGAGTGATTTTATTTTCACCTTTTGATGCATGATATTGTTTGCTTGAAACATCTTTGCCAAGATTATCTTTTAATGCAATAACTAGATTGGTATTTTCTCTTGCATTAATCGTAAATGTAATATCATTCTTAGCTGGAATTGGATATATGTTGCTAATTCCATAATACGAATTCGCTGTATTTTCATCAATACCAACAGAACATAATGGATCACCTGCAACTAAGAGGTTAAAGGCAATTGACGTTCCAGTTGTTGTACAATTTGGATCTGCAGTTAAATTATGAAGTACAGTAGGAGTTGCAACTGTTCCTGCATTTACCGCGTTACCAAAAATAACTGGAGTCCAATAAAAAGTAGCTCCGGGTTGTATAAATGAAAGTGTTCCATCATTGACAAATGTTGCAGTCAAAGTATCAGGTGCGGGACTTTGGAAACCATAACTTCCAATGTAAGAAATATCGCTTCTTGGATCGGTACTTCCTGTAATTGGTGCAGATGAAATAACCCACACAATTCCATTAAATGATCCAGTATTGGGAGCAATGGCCCCGATTGCACTCACGTGTAATGTATCACCAAAGCAAATATTAGTTGGTGTTTGAGTTATCGTACCCAAAGTTAACGTAGTATCTGAACAGGTTATCGATTGCAATCGAGTAACTTTTATACAAAATTCTCCTCTAGAAACAGATCCGGCATCACTATAACCATCTACCATTAAATAATACGTTACACCTGGAATAGTTCCAAAAGAAAATCCAGCAGGATAAATATTTAAGGTACTATTTGCATTAGGTCCGTCTTCATTACATTTTTCAGGAACTAAGGCACCACATGTACCAGTATACATGGCGAATTGTGTATCACCAAATGGAAGGTAATTTGTAACACCAGCACACGTTCCTGATTCTACAAAATAATTATTACCATCACCAACGAATGTAAACCATAATGAATTATTTATTTCGGGTGCGCCTCCTAATCCATTTGGCTCTCCCCAACATTCAAATCCTGTTGTTGGATCAGTAATGCCGTGTGTAGCTAAAGTATTATCATACGGTCCTGCTACTTGTTCAATACCTAATGGTTGCCCGAATAACGTATTAAGGTCTATTGCTCCAATACAATCATCATTTACTGGTGCTAACACAATAGTAGAAGTATCGTTAATTTCAATTTCATCAATCCCAATAACATCACCATTGGTTCCATTTGGACCACTATTAACAATGACATGACGAATTGCAAATACGCCTGTAGCATTAGAGGTTGGAGCGGCAAAAGAATGCAGTAACCAAGAACTAGCAGTATCTAACTGAAATCTTGACAATTCAACCCAGTTTAAATCTTCAGGCAATGTTGCTCCTGTTGGATTATACATGACACGTATTGAATCGAGAAAGCTGGTGCCAATTTCTGTTCGGCTATAAAATGAAAACACATTTCCGGCGGTAATGGAAAATTGTGGAAGTACTAGCCAATTATTAATGTCGTTTGAGTCGACCACTGATAGGAAGGTAGATGAAACATAACTTGAATCACTTCCATTATATGCTTTGTAATAGCTTGTGTCACCTTGAATCCATTCTGGGACTTGACCAGGACCACCTTGACCTCCCGTTCCTCTGAAATAAGTTGTATATCCTCGTGCAACTAATCCTGCAACGGTATTATCGCCTTCCATGTTGTCGGCGAAAATTACCGAGGAGGAAATGCTAGGATTTGTTGACTTTAAACTGTTAGCAATGGGTTGAATTTTATTAGATGATAATTTTACTCTTGATTTAGATTTTTGTATCGATTGAGCTTGAATCGACACAATACTTACAAGAAGAAATAGTAGTAAGGTAATTTTTTTCATGCGTTTTAATTTTGCTTATAAAGAATTGAATGACAAGTATACGGAAAGTAACCTTAAATACTAAAAGTGTTACTTTTTTTTTGTGAACAGATTTATACCCACTACATTTAATTCATTTTGCTGTAGTTTTTAAGCGAATGAACAAAATTCTCTTAACAATACATTTTTAATAATGGACAGTAGGTTTAATATTAAATCAAAATCCCGACTGGTTTTAGTAGTCGGGATTTTAAACAATCGTATTTCAAAAATAAAATTACTCTTTTACAAACTTTGAAATTGTTTGTGATTCGCCATTATCCAATGAAATCATATAAACAGCATTTGATAAACCTTGAGTAGGAATTGAAACTTTGTTTACACCTGAATTTACGGAAATTGAACTTGTATAAACTTCTCTACCTAAAATATCTTTTACAGAAACAGTAAGTGCAGATGATGTTTTAGCATTAACAGTAAAGTTTAAGATGTCTTTTACAGGAACAGGATATAGGTTAGATATTGAAAAGTCATTTTTATGATTTTCAGCAATTCCAACGCCAGAACATCCTGGCGCGCCAGGACCTAAAAGGTTTACCAAAACAGATGTTCCTGTAAGTGTACATAAAGGATCCAAAGTAAATGCTGTTACATTTCCTGAGCCAGTACCATCAACCGCATTACCATAAACTACAGAAGTTAAATAATAAGTTCCAACTGGAAAACTAATATTATCATTTACAAGTGTTATTACTGTCGAAGGAGAAATATTACCTGTTCCAGCTAAAACGAATCCTGAATTTAATGGATCTGTATTTCCACTTATGTCCGCACTGGAGAATAACATACTAAAGCCATGAAGTGAGCCATCCGTTGAAGCCAATGCTCCAAAATTTGTAGATTTCAGCGTATCACCAAAACAAATATCAAAACTATTTACTGTCGTTACACCTCCAGAAATCAATGGCGAACCACACGGAATTGCTTGCAGTTTAGAATTGTATTTCCAAGCACCACCAGCAGTAGCAACATTAATAAATTGACCACTAAATCCTACTGAATCATTAGGGAAATCAATAGAAGTATGAGAAATTGAACTGTCAAGTGCCACCCAAGAAGCTCCAAAATCAGCACTAAATGAAGTGCCAAATCCAAAAGAATTAGATCCAGAACTTACATAAATTGGTGAGCCTCGTACAGCAGATAATTCAGTATAATGAGGACCAGTAGCAATTAAAGGACTCCATGTTATTCCACCATCACTAGTAGATAATAAAGTTACCGTTGCTGAATCCACTTGTTCCACAACACCGTGTATGGAATCACAAAAAGTAACATTAGAAATATCATTACGACCTGTTGCTCCTGTAAATGCAGGTAATCCTGTCGCACTTTTTGTCCAATTAAAGCCCATGTCATCTGAACGATAAACATCGCCGTAGGTAGTTCCAAACCAAATACGACCACCCGCAGCTCCATAAAGGTTTGTAATACCATACTCTGCTGGATCAGCTATTACCGGAAGGTTAGTTGCTGGAACTCTTACCCATGTTGCGCCTGAGTCACTTGTAGTATAAATTTCGTATTTAGCAGTTACATTTCCATCGGGATCACCAACTACAACCCCATTTTGAGCATCCCAGAAATAAACTAAGTCTGGAAATGATGTGCTCAATCCAAACATGGTCAGACCACCTAACTTAGCCCAATTTGCTCCACCATTAACTGTTTTATAAACACCTCCACCTGATCCTGCTGAATTATACATTGCAGCATAACACACACTAGAATCGATTGGAAAGATGTTGGAAACTCTGTGATTTGTAGGTGTTCCAGTCATTACTTTAAAGGTCCAGCTTACTCCCCCATTTGTTGTTCTAACAAAATTACGAGTAGCTACTGCCCCTGTAGTTGCAGTCGCATCATACGTATTACCCCAAACCGTATTTGCATCAACAGCTCTAATATCATTAATATATCCATTATATGTTAGTGGCACAGTTTGGTTTGCCCATTGCGCTTGAGTAGCAAGTGTACTCAATGCAATAATAATTGTAAGTAAAATTTTCTTCATGGTTATGTTTGGTGAATTTGGTTTTGTAGGAATCAAATGTATTGATTTTTTTATTTAAGTCCGTTACTACGTTTTCTTTTTTTACAAAAGAATTTTACCTAATAAATGGTATGAGAACATCTCTCTCAAGATCAAACTAAAAAAAACAATTTTTATGATGGTTAAAGTCTTAGAGATTATAGATAAAAACCTTGCTCACTTTCTGCTCTCCATCTTTCCTAAATTGAAGTATGTAAATTCCCGTTTTTAAGCTACTTACATCGAAATAGTAATCTCGCGTAACACCTTCAGGAGCATAAATCACATTCGAGTACTTTAAGAAACCTAATGGATCATAAAAATTTACATTGATAACCCCTTGCTGCTTCACATAAAAATTCAAATTGATGGTGCCCATTTCTATAGGATTGGGAGCAAAAAAAACATCTAAGGCCCCACAACCTCCTTGCGTAAAATTCAAAAGTCCTTGCTGATAATACGCTACACAATCATTACGATATGTTTTCCCATCACAAGCACAATAAGGATCGTAATAAATAGGACAAGAATAAGTAGGTTGTGCTAAATGTGTTGAATCTTTACAAGGACCAAAAAATTGTGCTGAAGCTTCACGAGCCATTAGCAACAATAGAAATAAGAGTATTCTAGTTAATGTTTTTCGACTTGTTCTCACATCACAAATATATGAAGCAATCTTCAATAAAAAGTCCCGCCACGAAGGCAGGACTCTATGTTCATGTAAGAAACGTTAATATTTTATTCTCCAGTGAAAGATGCTGCCACAAAATCACGATTTAATCGTGCAATATTGGTCACCGAAATTCCCTTCGGACATTCTGCCTCACATGCTTCCGTATTGGTACAAGCGCCAAACCCCGCCTCTTCGTGTGCCTTCATCATGTTCAATACACGAAGTTTTCGTTCAGGCTGCCCTTGAGGTAATAAAGCATATTGAGAAACTTTTGCCGACATAAACAACATCGCCGAAGAGTTTTTACACGCAGCAACACAAGCACCACATCCAATACATGCGGCAGCATTGAAAGCTTCTTCTGCAAGATGCTTTTGAATAGGAATACTATTCGCATCTGGCGCTGAGCCTGTATTTATTCCAACGAATCCACCAGCTTGCTGAATGCGATCAAATGCTGCACGATCAACAATTAAATCTTTCAATACAGGAAAAGCACTCGCTCTCCATGGTTCAACAACTATTGTATCACCACTCTTAAAACTACGCATGTGCAATTGACAAGTAGTAACTCCTTTGTTTGGGCCATGCGCACGTCCGTTGATGTACATGCTACACATGCCGCAAATTCCTTCTCTGCAATCATGATCAAAAGCAACAGGATCTTTTCCATCCTTAATTAATTGCTCGTTCATCACATCCATCATCTCTAAAAACGACATGTCAGGAGAAATATGTTTTGCCTGATATGTTTCGAAACGACCAGCGTCTGATTTATTTTTTTGTCTCCACACTTTAAGTGTGATATTCATGTTTCCACTCATGGTAAAGAGGGATTGTTTTTAAATGTGAACTATAATTTTTCGATTTCGAATAATCGATTTCCTAAACTTATTTATAAGAACGTTGAGTGAGGTGTACTTCATCAAACGTCAATTGTTCTTTGTGCAATTCTTCCATTTGATTTTCGCCTTTGTATTCCCAAGCAGCAACGTAACAATAATTTTCATCGTCACGCAATGCTTCGCCCTCTGGTGTTTGATATTCTTCACGGAAGTGACCACCACAACTTTCATTACGATTCAAGGCATCATGCATCATTAATTCGCCTAATTCTAAAAAGTCAGCTACACGACCGGCTTTTTCAAGATTTTGATTTAACTCAAGATCAACTCCTGGCACCAATAAGTTTTGCCAAAATTCTTCACGTAATGCTTTTATTTTGTTGATGCCTTCTGTTAATCCAGTTGCTGTACGACCCATTCCACAATGCTCCCACATCAACAATCCTAATTCACGATGATATTCATGAACTGTTTTTTTGCCTTTGATAGAAAGTAATTTGTTAAGACGATCTTTCACTTGTTTTTCTGCTTCCATAAATTCTGGTGAGTCATTCGAAACGGGCTTACGTTCTTCACTAGCTAAATAATCACCAATCGTATAAGGCAATACAAAATAACCATCGGCTAATCCTTGCATCAATGCAGAAGCACCCAAGCGATTTGCACCATGATCACTAAAATTGGCTTCGCCACATGCATATAATCCTGGCACTGTGGTCATCAAATTATAATCAACCCATAAACCACCCATCGTATAATGAACAGCAGGATAAATCATCATCGGTGATGAATAAGGATCTTCACCAGTTATCTGTTTGTACATATCAAACAAATTACCATATTTTGCCTCAACAGCTTTTTGTCCTAAACGTTGAATTGCATCTTTAAAATCAAGATAAACAGCAAGCTTTGTAGTACCTACGCCAAAACCTTTATCACACATTCCTTTTGCTGCTCGTGAAGCAATATCACGCGGAACAAGATTTCCAAACGAAGGATATATACGTTCCAAATAATAGTCGCGTTCTTCTTCTGGAATATCGGCAGGTCGGCGTGCATCATCTTTTTTCTTGGGCACCCAAATACGTCCATCATTACGTAATGATTCCGACATCAGCGTAAGCTTCGATTGATGATCACCAGAAACAGGAATACATGTAGGATGAATTTGTGTAAAGCAAGGATTGCCAAAGAATGCTCCCTTTTTATGTGCCCTCCAAATAGCTGTTCCATTTGAACCTCTTGCATACGTTGTTAGATAAAATACGTTTCCATATCCACCTGTACAAAGTACAACTGCATGTGCACTATGTCGTTCAATTTCACCTGTTACTAAATCACGAGCAATGATACCACGAGCTTGTCCATCAACCATTACCAATTCTAACATTTCATGGCGCGTAAAACTCTTAACCATACCAGTTCCAATTTGGCGATTCATTGCTGAATAGGCACCAAGTAATAATTGTTGTCCCGTTTGGCCTCGTGCATAAAATGTTCGAGACACTTGCGCACCGCCGAATGAACGGTTATCCAATAATCCACCGTATTCACGAGCGAAAGGAACACCTTGAGCTACGCATTGATCAATAATATTTACACTCACTTGTGCTAAGCGATGTACATTGGCTTCACGTGCGCGATAGTCGCCACCTTTTACTGTATCATAAAAAAGACGATAAACACTATCCCCATCATTACGATAATTTTTTGCTGCATTAATACCCCCTTGAGCAGCGATACTATGTGCACGCCGAGGGCTATCTTGGAAACAAAATGTTTTTACATTGTAACCTAACTCTGCTAGAGAAGCAGCGGCAGAAGCACCTGCCAAACCCGTCCCTACAATGATCACATCATAACGGCGTTTATTGGAAGGGTTAACCAATTTTAAGTTAAACTTATGGCGATCCCATTTTTCGGAAAGAGGACCTGCAGGTATTTTAGAGTCGAGCGTCATTTCGTTAAAAGTTATTTAAAGAAGAGAAAGTAAACAGGCATGGCAGCGAATAACAGAGGAATAAGCACCCCGAAAACTGCCGTTCCGATGCCTTGTATGATGCCTTTAAAGTTTTGAGCACGAATTCCCAATGTTTGAAATGCACTTTGAAAGCCATGCATCAGATGAAACGAAAGAGCAAACATCGAAATCACATAAAACAAAACGTATAGTGGCGAAGTAAATGCTTCTGCAACTTCTCCGTAAAGATTTTTTACGATGACAATTTCATTCCCGTTTTCATAATAATGTTTAGGTCCAACAAATTGCTCGTAAGGAATTGCAGCTATTTGTGTTTCACCAGTAACGCCATTAGTAGTGTATCTCAATACTTCCATTGGACTAAAGTGAAATTCTCTCCAAAAATTTCCCATGTGTAAGAT
This sequence comes from Bacteroidota bacterium, assembly GCA_025352785.1. Lineage (GTDB taxonomy): Bacteria > Bacteroidota > Bacteroidia > AKYH767-A > OLB10 > JANXSD01. The sequence continues at coordinate 8,943 of JANXSD010000137.1, read as the reverse complement.
GATAAATACAAATAAGATAGAGCCAAGCAACCCCATATTGCGCGAAGACCATGATACTGGACCATTGTCTTTCTTGCCTTCATATTTGACAGGACGCGCTTTTTTATTGCGGTAAACCAAATAAAATCCGTTTAATGCGTGAAGTAAGATGAGCGCATAATTTATGTACGAAACCACTTTAATGGGTGGAAACGTGGTCATAAATACTGCATATTGATTGAATGCCAGACCTCCATCACTCTTGAAGAGTGCTAGATTTCCAGACATGTGCACCACCACAAAAAGGCATAGAAACAGACCAGTGAGCGCCATGAGCCACTTCCGCCCAACAGATGAGTTTAGAAACTCAAAGAATTTATTCATAATAAGATTATAACATTTTGAAGCCCCCAAGAGTTTAGGGAGCACAAATTTAACTTTGATAGCAATAGAGTCGGCGAAATCTTGCAATAATTAGACACAATCTTAATTATTTTTTGAAATGCATTAAAATTTTCAAAATTACCTTCCACAATTTCATTCGAACATTGCTAATTCGTAGATTCGTACCGAAGAATGCGAAATTCGTATTTTAACAATTAATAATTCATAGCACCTAAAACAATCCAGCATGAAATATTCAAACATTGACTCCAAACTATTTATTGAAAATCGAGATCGTTACAAGACGCTTCTGCAAGCAGATTCAATTGCTTTCTTCAATTCGAATGATGAAATGCCAAAAAATGGTGATGGAAATTTTCCCTTTCGTCAAAATTCAGATATCTTTTATTTAACAGGAATCGACCAAGAGCAATCTATCCTTGTTATTTTTCCTGATGCTCCACTTCCGAAATATCGTGAACTGTTATTTTTAAAGAAAACCAACGAACACATTGCCGTTTGGGAAGGACATAAATACACCAAAGAAGAAGCACGCATTGCATCTGGCATACAAAGCATTTATTGGTTAGAAGATTACAATAGTATCCTTCCGATGTTGATGAATCATGTAAAAAATATTTACGTGAACATCAATGAAAATGACCGTTTTGCAAGTGATGTTCCCTATCGGGACTTACGTTTTGCTAAAGAACTACAAAGTCGTTATCCAGGTCATGCTTTTCATCGCTCTGGTCCGATGATGGCACAGTTGAGATCAGTAAAACATGATATCGAAATTAAATTAATGCAAAAAGCAATTGATATCACAGAGAAAGCTTTTCGTAGAGTGATGCGATTTGTGAAGCCTGGTGTGATGGAATATGAAATTGAAGCAGAAATCACACATGAGTTTATCCGCAAACGTGCAAACGGACATGCATATACTCCAATCATTGCATCTGGAAAAAATGCGAATGTGTTGCATTATATTGAAAACAATACAGAGTGTAAAACGGGCGAAGTGATCTTGATGGATTTCGGCGCTGAATATGCAAACTACGCTGCTGATTTAACGCGTTGCGTTCCTGTTAGTGGAGAATTTTCGGAGCGTCAACGTGAGGTGTACAATGCTGTACTACGTGTGATGCGTCAAGCAACAAAAATGCTAGTTCCTGGAAATACGATAGAGAAATATCATGTAGAAGTTGGTAAAATTATGGAAGGTGAATTAATTGGATTGGGATTGCTCGATAAAAATGAAGTGAGAAATCAAAATCCCGAAATGCCATTGTACAAACAATATTTTATGCATGGCACTTCTCACTTTTTAGGATTAGATGTTCATGATGTGGGTAATCGTTATAAACCCATGCAACCAGGAATGATTTTTACTTGCGAACCGGGAATTTATATTCCACAAGAAAATTTAGGAATCCGTATTGAAAATGATATTCTTATCACTACGAAAGATCCAATCGATTTGATGGCGGCAATTCCTGTTGAAGTAGAAGAGATTGAAGAAGCCATGCGTGAAGCTGCCGAAATGAGAGCCGCACATTAATTGGTAAAATCAAATATTACCCAGAAGTACAGACTTCGTCAGACTTCTGGGTAATTTAACTCCAAACTTTTGTTCCTTCTGTACAATTTTTACACATTTCGATTTCACTTCGTGAACGTAAAACGGTACTTCTAAAATTTTTATACGCTTCATTGTTCCACAAACTTTTAAAACTTTCTTGTTGAAGATTTCCCATTTTATACCAAGCATCTTTATCGAAACAACAAGGGACAACACTTCCATCCCAGGTGATTACACAGGAATGCCATAACTTCCAACAGTGATTTAATAATTCATTTTTGATTGCATATTTTCCATCACTTTGTAATTCATAACGCGAATATTTATCGATAGTAGGAATTAAATCATTACCATTTTCATAATCATAGATCTGTGCTGTTTTTAATCCTACTTCATCAATACCAATTTCTTCAGCGAGTTTTTTTACTTCATCAATTTGATGTTGATTTGGTTTCACTACTAAAAACTGAAATATTAAATGTGGCGTTTTTGATTTCAATTCACGCTTCCATTTTACCATGTTTCGTGCACCTTCTAAAACTTTTTCTAATTTACCACCCTTTCGGTATTGCTCATAAACTTCTTGCGAATTTCCATCAATAGAAATTATCAAACGATCTAATCCAGACTCCACTGTTTTTCTTGCATTTATATCCGTAAGATAATGCGCATTGGTGGAGGTTGCAGTATAAATTCCACGATCGGAAGCATACTTTACAAGCTCAGTGAATTTAGGATGCAAATAAGGCTCTCCCTGAAAATAAAATATCAAATACCAAAGATCACGTGACATCTCATCAATCACTTTCCGAAATAAATCTTCTTCTAACATTCCAGTTGGGCGACTAAATGATCGCAATCCACTAGGACATTCAGGGCAACGCAAATTACAAGAAGTAGTTGGTTCAAACGAAATGGCTATTGGTAATCCCCATTGCATGGGTTTACCTGTCCAACGAGAAGTATAATAACTTGATAAAACCTTTACGGCATTCATCACTCTTCTCGGACTAGCCTTTGAAATAAAATTCAACCCATCACGGAAATTCCTGTTCATATTCATTGCAAAGGTACGGTGATTAGGGGCAATAGCCTAATTGTTTGGCATAGGGTTAGTTTGATAATTAGAAAAATTTTAGATGGTCTTGAACCTTGAAGAGGTTACCGCTATTAACAATGAGTCGCTAGCGACGAAGATGAAATTATTTTTCTGCATTGAGATTTCCCTTCGAAAAAGTTTTAAATTGTCTGAACTATGATTAAAATGATTAAAAAGATTAACAGGATTTAGTTCACAGATTATGAATTAGATCCTCTTTGGACACAGGCTTTAATAATGATTGTAATTATCAAACCATAAAAATTTCCGCCTCAGCTTGCGAACAATAAGTTTGTTGCAAGAGAAATATTTGAAGTAAAAATAATTCGTTTAGAAAATTAGAATACCGCAAGGTGTAGCGGACAATTTTTTTTGGTTGGTGGCCTCCGCGGCTCCAAAGCGGTTCGCTAGATATGATGTTACCGCTACCTAACAATGAGTCGCTAGCGACGAACACGAAACTATTTTTACAATATATTCCTTCGATAAAGTTTTGATGCTTCCAACTCTATTGACTTTTAGTAAAATAAAGGTTTCGTATTCTGATCTTTTTTTGTTCATTTCTTTTTTGTGTAAACCGAACGTTTGTGAGCTCATGGAGACATTTGAAAAACAGACGCATCAGCCATAAAAAGAAACGAACCCAAAGAAAAAGACACAAGCGTAATCAACTATCAATTTGTCAAAGTGCTAACTACAATGGCCATTAAGTGAAATACAAATGGTAGTAGTTTCTAATTTCTTCATCGGTACATCAATTGATAGTTCGCTCTTACGCTTGACCACAACACACTTCTAATGCTCAAATTTTAGACATATAAGATTATTTAATCTTCTATGTCTAAAATTTATAATCGTCTTGAACCCATGAAGAACAAGTCTTCTTGGCACGCATGATTAAAATGATTACTATAATTAACAGGATTTAGATTGCTGCTTTAAAATTTTTTTTTAATTCGTAATTCGTAATTTATTGGTGGCCGTGAGCGCGTGAAGGAATTTTAATATACCAAAATTTGGATTTTATTTGCCAAAAGTATCTCAAAATGCAACACCTCTCATTAATAATTATTCAACAATTAATTGAAAAAGATAAACTCTTTCAATTAATTTACGAAGAGTATGGATCTCCACCTTTATGGAGCCGACCAGAAGGTTTTGAATCATTGCTACGAATAATTTTAGAACAACAAGTTTCTCTAGCATCAGCGAAAGCGGCCAATGAAAAATTGAAAAATAAAATTGAAATTATTTCTCCCGAAAATATTTTATTGTTGAGCGAGGATGAATTGAAACAATGCTATTTCAGCAAACAAAAAATTAAATATGTTAATGGATTAGCATCCGATATTCTTAACAAAAAAATAAATTTATTGGAATTAAAATCTTTATCCATCGATGAAATTCGCACTCAATAAACATCGGTAAAAGGGATTGGGAAATGGACTACCGATGTGTATTTGATATTTTGTTTACAGCATCCTGATATATTTCCAGAAGGCGATATAGCTGCTATAAAAACCGCAGGCGAACTAACGGGTATTAATGATAAAAATTCGCTTTTGAAATATATAGAAAGATGGGCACCCTTACGTACTTCGGCAACGCAAATGCTTTGGCATCACTATCTGTGCAAGCGTAAAAGGAACTATTTGTACTAGTCCTTCCGTCAATCACCTTAAAAATTGGGATATTGGTTTTTCATTTTGAAGCTGAATCCCTTCGAACTTTCGCGCTATTTGTTACCTTTACGCCCCTATGTTTGTTTGGCTATCTCGCTTCATTCTTCGCAATCGGTATTTTTTGCTCGTAATCGTTGGCATTATTACGGCTTTTATGGGCTGGTATGCCACCAAAATTCAGCTTTCCTACGATTTTGCTAAGATTTTACCCGCCACAGACCCAGATTTTCAAGAATATGAGCAGTTTAAAAAAACATTTGGTCAGGATGGAACGGTGATGTTTATTGGCGTGGAAGACAAAGATTTTTACCAACTAAATAAATTTAATGATTGGTGGCAGCTCGGTGAGGATATTAAAAAGATTGATGGCATCGAAGCTGTAGTTTCAGCAGCTCGATTATATACTATCCATCGCGATGATACCTTGCGTAAATTTGTTGTGAAGCCTTTAGTAGCTAGCAAACTTAATTCTCAGTCGGAACTTGATTCTGTAAAGTTGAAGATTGAATCACTACCATTTTATAAAGGCTTCGTTTTCAATCCCGAAACAGGTGCTTCGGTAATGGCAATAACTTTCGACAAGGCGAAGATCAATACCAAGAATCGTATTGAGATGACGCATACCATTCGTGACCTTGCAAGAGCTTTCGGCGATAAATACAAAATTGAAATTCATTTAAGCGGAATGCCCTACATTCGTACCGCCATTACCGAAAAAGTAGTCGGTGAAATGAAGATGTTTTTGATGTTAGCAGTACTCGTAACAGCTATCGTATTATTTATTTTTTTCCGTTCAGTTCAAGTGGTATTCTTTTCAATAATTGTGGTAGCAGTAGGTGTTGTTTGGTCGCTTGGAACAATTGCATTGTTAGGATATAAAATCACTATTTTAAGTGGCTTAATACCTCCGCTATTAATTGTTATCGGAATACCAAATAGTATTTTGATGTTGAATAAATATCAATCAGAATATGCGAAGCACGGTAGTCAAGCGAAATCGCTTTCACGAATGGTGCAACGTATTGGATTAACTACTTTTTTAGCAAACGTTACAACTGCAATTGGCTTTTTTGTTTTTTATTTTACCAAGAGTAATCTCTTAGTAGAATTCGGAATGGTTGCCGGAATGAACGTACTTACTACATGGTTGATTTCGTTAATTCTAATCCCTATTGTTTTTAGTTTTTTACCCCCTCCCAATGTTAAACATCTAAAACATTTACAAGCACCGAGGATGGCCGCCCTTCTCGAAAATGTTGATCGCTGGGTGCATCGTCACAGACGATTAATTTACGGAACTGTAATCGCTATTCTTGTTATTTCTCTTTTTGGCATGACTAAGATTACAACAATTGGTTATGTAGTTGACGACTTGCCAAAGAAAGATCCTGTTTATGTTGACATGAAATTTTTTGAGCATAATTTTAAAGGTGTTTTACCTCTAGAATTTGCAATTGATACAAAGATTCCAGGAAATGTTTTGAAACAAGTTACTCTTCAAAAAATAAATCGATTACAAAAAGTTTTATTGCAATATCCTGATTTATCAAAACCACTTTCTGTAGTTGAAGGAATTAAATTTGGCTATCAAGCTTTTAAAGATAATGATCCTAAATATTACATCTTACCTGGGGCGTTAGAACTTGCAGAGATGTCATCTTACCTTGGTGATATGAAAGGTAAAGAATCCATGTTTAAAAGTTTTATTGATAGCAACAAACAAGTAACGCGATTGAGTGTTCAAATGGCTGATGTAGGATCCGAAAAAATGGCAGTGATCATGAAAGATCTTCGTCCAAAAGTAGATTCCATTTTCCCTCCTGAAAATTACAAGACAACAATTACTGGTAACAGCTTAATATTTTTAAAAGGAAACGATTATCTATTTAAGAATTTATTGGAGAGTATTCTGCTTGCAATCGTTTTGATTTCATTAATTATGGTTGCCTTGTTTATGTCTTTCCGGATGATATTAATTTCTATTGTTCCTAGTCTTGTGCCATTAATTATTACCGCAGGATTGATGGGTTTCTTTAATATTCCCCTGAAGCCATCTACCATTTTAATTTTCAGTATCGCCTTCGGCATTGCATCTGATCAAACTATTTATTTTCTTACTAAATTTCGTTATGAGATGCGGAAAAATCCTGTAATGAGTATTTCAAAAGCGGTAACGCTAACGATTCGTGAAACGGGTGTTAGTATGATTTATACTGCGGTAATCCTATTTGCAGGCTTCTTTATCTTTAGCGCATCTGCATTCGGCGGCACTGCATCACTTGGTAAATTGATAAGTATTACCTTACTGATGGCAATGATTTCAAATTTGGTACTCCTTCCTGCATTCTTGATGAGTATGGAGCGCCGTTTAAGTGCAAAGGCCTTGAGAGAAGAGTCGCTATTCGAAATTCACGATTCTGAAGAAGATATTGAACTCGATGATTTGGAAATTCGGAAACCTTTTAACGATGAAACACACTAACTATTAAACAATCTCAGTTCTTAAATAAATCGTATATATTAATAACCATTAAACATCTTCTATAATTAATTATAGAAAAAGAGATCAAAGATATATTTCGTAAAACATAAAATTATTATAAAAGCAAATCTAGATAAGGATTTGTAAAAGAAATATAAAGTACAAATAATATCGAAAAATACGTATCGATACCATCGCCAAAAATGTAAACAGTATCAGTAATAGGACTTGCAAATAAACTATGAAAGGCATCATTCTCGCTGGAGGTTCTGGCACACGATTACATCCATTAACGCTTGCTGTGAGTAAGCAATTAATGCCAGTGTTTGATAAACCGATGATCTATTATCCTTTAAGCATTTTGATGATGGCTGGAATCCATGAAATCCTTATTATCACAACGCCACATGACCAACCTATGTTTCAAAAATTGTTAGGTGACGGAAAAAATCTGGGCTGTCATTTTCATTACGAAGCACAAGAGAAACCGAATGGTTTAGCACAAGCATTTGTGATTGGAGAACAATTTATTGGTGATGATAAAGTAGCGCTCATTCTTGGTGATAATATTTTTTATGGAACAGGATTAGAGCAATTGCTAAAACAAAATTTAAGTGCCGAGGGCGGAATTGTCTTTGCTTATCACGTTTCAGATCCTGAACGCTACGGTGTCGTGGAATTTGATGAAAATAAAAAGGCTTTAAGTATCGAAGAAAAACCATTAAAGCCTAAATCAAATTATGCAGTTCCCGGTCTGTATTTTTACGATAATTCAGTTATTGAAATTGCAAAATCGTTACAGCCAAGTTCTCGTGGTGAGTATGAAATCACTGATGTCAATAAAGCATATCTCGACACTGGAAAGCTGAAAGTTGGCATCTTAGATAAAGGTACTGCATGGCTCGATACAGGCACTTTTACATCTCTAATGCAAGCAGGACAATTCGTCCAGGTGATTGAAGAACGACAAGGATTAAAAATTGGTTGTATTGAAGAAGTTGCCTTTCGCCAGGGCTTTATAAATCGCGAACAATTACATCGGCTTGCAGAGCCATTAATTAAGAGCGGATATGGAAAATATTTACTAAATTTGATTAACGATTAAAATTATGCAAACACGTATCCTCGTTACTGGCGGAGCAGGCTTTGTTGGAAGTTGCTTAGCACAGCGCCTCGTTGATAATGCAGATAACTATGTAGTGGTAGTGGACAACCTTTTAACAGGTTCTGAAGCTAAACTTCCTATCTCCGTTCACGATAATTTGAGATTTATAAAGGCCGATGTTAATGACTTAAACGAAATTTCCGCCATATTTCAAACGTTTTCTTTCGAATATGTATTCCATTATGCAGCCGTAGTTGGTGTAAAACGCACTATTGCGAACCCAGTAATGGTATTAAATGATCTCAATGGAATCCGTAACGTTCTTAGCTTATGCAAAAATACTGGTGTTAAACGTATTTTCTTTTCATCAAGTTCTGAGGTGTATGGCGAACCTGTTGAGTTTCCACAAAATGAACACACTACTCCACTCAACTCCCGATTGCCGTATGCGATTGTAAAAAATGTTGGTGAAGCATATCTTCGTGCTTTTAATACGGAGTTTGGATTGCAGTATACTATCTTCCGTTTCTTCAATACCTACGGACCAAAACAAAGTACTGATTTCGTGATGTCGAAATTTTTAACTGCTGCTTTAAATAATCAAGATATTACAATTTATGGTGATGGAAG
>JANXSD010000039.1 GCA_025352785.1 Bacteroidota bacterium | reverse complement strand
ACATCATTATTTCATCGATACAGATTTTGAATTAACGGATATCAATCCAATTGACAGAATAATTTTCAACCCAAGCGATGTAACTATAACTGCATCTGATTTGCATTTCCCATCTGGGTATACTTTCAAAACGATTAGAGGGGTTTATCCTTCTTTAACTGAAGTTACAAGAGATAATACTGGAGACAATGGAGGTACGTATACGGATCTTAGGAAAGTGCCAGTGATTACTGATTTGCGTTGTGAAGATCCATTATTTCCGCATGATCCTGCGATACTTGATGATGCAAAATATAGTTCGTTGTATCGGTTAGCAAGTGGAAGTAAATTAACAATTGATCCATGTGTAACGGTATATGATGCAGCATTTATTTTAGATGTAGGAAGCACTTTAGATTTTGCTAATTTCAATTCGTTTAGAGGATTGCCTCGTATAGCTATCGATAGAAATGGTGGTCGATTGATAAAGCGTTTTGTTCCCACCACTATAGATCAAACATTGTATTTGCAAAATGAAACAAAAACGGCAAATAAGCCTGATAGTTATTTTATTGAGGGAAAAATTGAAGCTAGAAAAAATGTAGATGCAACCCAACCACCAGGCAATTATATTGTAGATGCAAATGCAGGTCTGGAATTAGTAGCAAGTGAGTACATTGCTTTTAAGGATGGGTTTTCTGCCAAAGCAAATTCGAATCTTTCTGCACGTATTGATAACAGCCTAAGCATCCCTCAATGTCGCATTTCAAATTCAGGAAATCGAATGGCGCTAAACACTAACTCTAGTCAACAATACGCCGCAACTATTCAAACGAAAAACACTTGCAATATTTCTGTTTATCCAAGCATTTTTAGCACAAATATAACAGTTGATTTTCCCGTAAGTACAGGAATAAAAAAATTAGTAATTTATGATGCTTTAGGTAAAATTGTTTATCATTTAAAATCCGATAATTTTTCTACTCCAATAGAACTATCAGAACTTAATGATGGCGTCTATTTCGTAAAAATTGATAGTGAAAGCTGTAATCCGTTTTCTAAAACAATTGTAAAAAATGGTGGGAAGTAAAATAGGAGATACTATATTTTAAAATATTTAGGCTTTAAAATACAATTCATGAAAAAAATACTACCTATTATTCTGCTTTTATCCTTTTGCAAATTACCTGCACAAATTCCCTTAAATTTTAATGTGCCTGATGTAATGATTGAATCATCAACGAATGATCCTAATACTAAATATCTATTATTAGGTGAAAGTTCCATTTATATTAATCCAACTAATCCTATAAATTGGGATGTATAAATTAAAACAAATAATTTTATTTATATTCTTAACCATCGGGATAAATAATAGTATTTCTGCACAATGGTCAACTGTATATTCAGACAGCACGAAGACTATCACTGATATCTTTTGTTTGAATAAAGATACTTGTTGGGTATCTGGTACAAATGGTTTACTGGTTAAAACTACGAATGGTGGAAGTAGCTGGATTCCTATTCCATTAGATACTATTAAAGATTATGGTGGAATTTATTTTATAAATAGTTTAATTGGATTTATGGCTGTTAGTGATGGGACAGGATTAAAGACTGTTGATGGAGGTAATACATGGGCGACAATAATTCATAATACTCCTCCTTGCAGTAATTTTTTTGTGACCGGGGATTGCCACGCTCTTAATTCCGATACAATAGTTAATGTTGCAGGCTGTTATCCAACTGATTTAGGTATTTATTACTCTTATGATTCTGGTTTAAATTTAAGTTCCTTTCAAATTCCATTTAGTTGTGGTTTATCAGGTAATCAACTCGTTAGTTTTTACTTTTCTAATGATTCGATTGGATATGCTTTTGGAAATAATGAATCAATTTTTAAAACATTTGATAGAGGATTAACATGGGTTCAAATACATGAGGCGTGTACTGGTAATGGAGATATTGATATTTCGGGGATGTCATGTTATAATGATACTATATGTTGGTTTGGAGGTTATACGCCTCATAATCCTTATGCCTTAAAATATTCTTCAGATGGTGGTTACACCTGGAACCCCTATTTAACAACTCCATACGTAGCTCTCAGGGATGTTGCATTTTTTTCTGATGGTTCTGGTTTTTTGCTCGCAAACAATCAAATTTATAAATCATCCGATTATGGCATTACTTTTAATCTTCAATATCAATTATATAATAATCCAAATCAACAATCGGACTTTTACAAATTTGCCTTTTTAAATTCTCAAACTGGTTATGCAATTTCTACTCATTCTGTAATTAAAACAACTAATGGTGGTGGGCCAGTTGGGATAAATGAACATCAATCATCCGCACTAGTTTCTGTTTTCCCAAACCCATCAAATGGAGAATTTACAATAAGTAAATTTCAATTGTTAAATGGGCCGTGGCATGTTCAAATATTTGATAATCTTGGAAAACTAATCTTTCAAAAACAAAATATTCAAGATAATGAACTACATGTTAATCTCACTGATTTTAGTGAAGGATTATACTTCGTAAAAGCAATTGTTGGAAATAAATCTAGCGCAGGAAAAGTGTTGATTGTGAAGTGAAAAATTTTATGTTGTGAATCGGATTAATATAATGAGCTTTCCTATTTCTTCACCAAACTATAATTCAATTTACCTGCAATTTCTTTTTGTTGTTTATCAAGCATAACAACTGCGCTATCGCCTTTTGCTTTAAAATAGCGAACATCTTCCGGACGAGATGAATTTAATTGATAAACAATAGCAGCATCACCTTCAGATAATTTTCTTATGTATGAACCTGCAGAAGTTAATACAGTATCACCAGAATGTTTTCCTTGATAGGTTTCTGTAACTTTATAAGTGGAGCTATCGGTATTCAAAACGAGGTTGGTTAAAATTCCACCACAATCGGCGCAAGGTAAAACACCTTCAAAGGTTAGATTTACTTCCTTAATAATTTCAAAGTTTGCAGTATCGTTGGTTGGAATGGTATCATAAACTACAGTGATGTTTTCAGGATTTCTGTGGCAAGAGCTGATAAAAAATGCTATAGCAAGAAGAAGGATCTTATTCATAAGGTGATTTTATGGTTCGAAGATACTAAATTTGTGAAAGTTGAATTTGTCATTATAATAAACTGACATGCATCATCCGTTATAAATTAAGAAATCCACCTATGACAAGGTGGATTTCTTATATGCAATAGTTAATCTTTATTTTTTGAAGAATCCATTTAAGGCATCTTTTGCCTTTTTCTCCGCATTTTTTTTTGCCTTATCTACTTCTGCTTTCACTCTTGCTTCGGCTTCTTTCTTTGCTCTGTCTTCGGCTTCTTTTTTCTGCTTATCAAACTCCGCTTTTGCTTTGTCTTCTAAATCTTTTTTCTGCTTATCGAATTCCGCTTTTGCTTTATCTTTTAAATCATTAACAGCAGTGCTTGCAGCATTTTTCAAATCCGTTTTTACTGTTGGATTACTTACAGTTCCACCAATTAATGCATTTACTTTTATTGATTCTCCCATGCTCATTTTTGCGCCTTTTGCATTGGCCTGAGAAATTAATCCGCTAATAACACTCGTTGCTTGTGATGGGAGTAGGTTGGTTGGTATGTTCATCGCAAGTGTGTAATCAATTGTTTGATCAAACCCCGAACTTCCTTTTACATTCGTATTTATTCCAGCAAGATTTACATCGAATGGATCAACATCTACTCTGCCATTTTTAAATTTATAACTCAAATTAGTATTACCAACTTTTAATTGTTTAAACTGATCCATCTTTAAAGCATCAGCCACTTTTACCAATGGAGGAAATTGCGATATCACTACATTCATCGTACTCAGTTTACCCGAACCAGTTAACGTTTGCATTTTTGGTTGTAGGTGTTCGTCTAATTTTCCAGTAAGATTTAATGTCGTATTGAAAGTTCCACTTGCACGTTCTGCAATTGGTGCCATCTTCTTCACTGAATTAAACGTTTTTACTGTTTGTTGAATATCGAAATTTTTAATGTCCATGGAGAATTGCATATCCGCTTCCTTACGAACTTTCGTTGCATATAATCCACTCATCTTCATTGCACCACCAAGTGTGTTGAAGGTGAGATTTTCCATATTGATGGCTTGTTCACGAATGGTAATTTTTCCTGTCAAAGATTGAAGTGTTACGTTATCATAAATCAATTTTCCAATCGTTGTGGTCACAATAAAGTCGAGATTTACCGGCACTTCAATCAACGCCATGGGAGTGGTATCTGCAACAGCTGTTGTAGATGTGGTGTTCGATTTAAAATCAGCAAGATTTATTTGGGCACTCTGTAAATTCATACTTCCTTTTAGCGTTTCTTTTTTAAACATATAAGCTAATAAATTATCGAGCGTTCCTGTTGCATTAAAATCGCTTGTTCCCATGCGGGCAACTAATTTATTTAAAGTAACATTTTGCGGATTGAAAGTAAGTGCTAACTGTTTTAATTCAAATCCTTGTTTGTAATCTTTACTGCTGTAATTAAAATCGGTTAATGATAACGATCCGGCAGCTTTAAAATCTTGATAGCGTTTCTGCTCAATCGCCGACATTCTTCCATTGAAAGAAAGGTCAGCAAGCATTAATCCAGTAATAGAGGTACCTTTTTCGAGCGGAATTATTTTACTGATGTTAGCGAAATTCACTCTGCCTTTTACAACACCATTCAAATCAGCATCGCTTACGGGAGTACGAACACGTAACTTTGCATCAAAAGGTTCTGTTCCTAAATCAACATGCATTTTGTTGAGATCGATAGCGGTGTGATCGGGAATGCCATCAGCATTGTTAACATCTAAATCGAGGGAAACATTATTTACTGCAACAGGCAATGATGGATATTGAAATTTACCATTCTGAATTTTTACATTTAATCCGAAGCCTGGCATTTGTTTATCATTGTAAATTCCTTTTACAAATCCTTTCAAAGAAAGTGAGCCTGATGATTTTAAATCCTTAAAGTTAGCAGTATAAATACCTGGAACCAGAGATAAGAAATTGCGGAACTCATTTTTCTTCGCATCAAATTTTAAATCCATGGTAATATCATTTTTCGGCATCGCAACAAATCCATCAAAACCTAAAACAAGTTCATTCAATGAAATTTCATTCTCCTTAAAAGTGAATTTCATATTCGCCATATCCATATCTAGTTCAACTTTCAATTTTGTATTTATATTGTGAAAATATTTTACATTTCCATACCATAAATTCATTGCATCAATGGTTGTATTCGTTTTTAAGATAAATAAATCTTGTGTAAAATCTCCACTACCAGTATGATTCAAATTATCTAAATTCATTATGAATCCCATCGATGCATCGTTATAACGCATCACACCCTGATTGATACTGTATTCTTTCAATGCCACTTTAAATTTAGCTGGCTCTGTTGATGTAGAAGTGCTACTACTAGGCTTCGAAATATCCCAATTTGCTTTCCCATCTTTTAAAACCATTAAATTAAAGAGAGGTTGATCTAGATGAATAGATTTGATGTCAATTTGTCCACCGCGAATAACGCTCATCACATCAATCGTAAGATCTAATTCTTTGATGGCCGTTAAGGTATCTCCTGCAAAAGGGGCCACACCAATTACGCTCAAGTTATTTATGCTGATAGTGAAATTTGGAAAGCTACGAATGAGTGTTAAATTAAAATTGCCAAAGTCAACTTTAGCATTCACTTTTTTATTCACTTCCTCTTTCACCATCGCAACAATTTTATCCTTATAAATAATGGGAAGTACAATTGCAGCTCCTAAAATTATGACGATAAAAATGCCTAATCCAACAAGAATCTTTTTTAACATATTGATTTTATTTTACTGTTTTTAAGATAACGCAAAGGTGGGTTGCTTTCATGTAAATTCACATTAAATTTTAAAGATTTTAACGTTTATTTTAACAATCCGAATGCATAAAGTCTTATTAAATTGTTGTGCCTAAAGTCGGGCAGTTTTATTACGCAGAAAATGATCCACCAAAACGAGTGCAGCCATTGCTTCCACAATAGGAACCGCTCGGGGTACAACACAAGGATCGTGGCGACCTTTTCCCTCTAAGGAAACTTTGTTTCCATCCTTATCAACCGAATCCTGCGACTGCATAATGGTAGAAACAGGTTTAAAAGCTACCCGAAAATAAATTGTTTCTCCATTGCTAATGCCGCCTTGAATCCCACCCGAATGGTTGGTTTTTGTGTTAAATGACGGATGTCCTTTCAAATCAATCTTCGACTCAAAAATGTCATTGTGTTCAGAACCTTTCATCCCTAATCCTTCAAAGCCAGACCCGAAATCAAAACCTTTTGCTGCATTAATACTTAACATCGCTTTCGCGAAATCGGCTTGTAGTTTATCAAAAACAGGTTCGCCTAATCCAACGGGCACATGATTGATTACGCAAGAAACAACACCACCAATGGTATCGCCAGTTTTTTTTATTTCTTCAATCAAGTGAATCATTTCATTCGCAATTTTCTGATCTGGGCACCGAACGATATTTTCTTCACCCGAATTTAAGTCCAGTTGAGTATGATCTGCATTCACTTTTATCAGACCCACCTGACTAACATAAGCCTGTATAGTAATTCCGTAATGTTGTAAAATTAACTGCGCAATAGCACCTGCCATCACACGCGCAGCAGTCTCACGTGCAGAAGAGCGACCGCCACCACGCACATCACGAATCGCATACTTTTGTTGGTAGGTAAAATCAGCATGGCTCGGACGATAAGCCGTTTCTAAATGACCATAATCCTCAGGGCGCTGATCTTGATTTTTAATGAAAAGTGTTAGGGGCGCTCCAGTCGATTTTCCTTCATAAACTCCAGATAATATTTCGAGCTCATCTTCTTCTTTTCGTTGTGTGGTGATGTGACTTTGCCCAGGTTTACGACGATCAAGTTGCTTTTGAATAAATTCTGTATCGATTGCTAATCCGGCAGGACAACCATCAATCACCACACCGATTCCTGTTCCATGAGATTCACCGAAACTGCTGATACGAAAGAGATCACCAAATGAATTACCAGCCATAAAAATATAATTTTAGTACGTAGTAAAATTAGGCAATTAATTGAGTGGCTTAATTATCAATTTGAGCATCACAAAATCATTCATCTCGAAGCCTTCGCCAATATCAAAATCTTTCACTTCTTCAATGATAAATCCATTCTTAAAATAATAATTAATGGCAGTATGATTTTTGCGATTTACCGTAAGGCGAATTGTTCTTGCATCCGTTAAGTGAGAGAATACATAGTCAAATAGTTGTTTCCCAATCCCTTTACGATGACGATTAACATCCACATAAAATTTATTCAAAAAATAATCACCATTACCAAGTGTGTTATACGATAAGTAACCAAGCGGAACATCGTGCTCATATGCAAGCCAAAAAACATGACCTTCATCCATCTGCTGCCCTAACGATTCTTTAGAATACATCATATCGAGCATATATTCGATTTGTTTATCAGTGATGATACTCGGATAATGTTTTCTCCAAATCTTAACTGCGAGATCGTAAATCAAGGGAATATCCGACTTGCCAGCTTTTATAAAACTCAATTTTTCCACTCTCTAAAGATAAAAATATTTCAGTTAAATAGTATCCAGCGAATCTTTTAACGAATGATTTCGAATATATTTTCATCCTCAATAGCTATCAGGAAATCAATTTTTCATTCCTTCTATTTTCAAATTTTCAAATCCCTTCATTTTCAAATTATCATTGGCACCCATTCAGTAAAAAACTTCAGAACAATCATTGGCATTTAGTTAATTGGGGGGCATTTTCAAATCAGCAAATCTTCAAATTATTAAATTTTCATTGGCACCCATGAAGTGAAAAACTTCAGGGCAAGCATTAGCACATTAGCACCCATGAAGTGAAAAACTTCAGGGCAAGCATTGGCACATTTCCCTCATTCTTTCACCAATCTCTTCGTGATGGTATATTTTTCATTGGATACTTTTACAAAATAAAATCCTGGTGAGTAGGTTTGGATGTTTAGTTGTGATGATGAAGTGTTTTCTAGTTGTTGGGAATAAATGGTTTCGCCTACTAAATTTACGAGTTCTATTTTTTTGATATTACCATTTTTTGAATTGATAGTGATAAAATCTTTTGCAGGATTAGGAAAAACAGCAACCGATTGATTGAAGAGATTCATTTCATCGATACCAACAGTAGCTGGAAAATATTTAAACCGAACCGCCCAATAATCGGTTCCGCCATAACCTGGATCAGTTTTAGTAGCAGAGGTATCCGAACCGGCCGTTCCCAAAAACATTATTGAACTATCCGCAAGTTCAACTAGTGAAGCTCCAACAGTTAGTGCAGTACCGTTTCCTAATCGTTTGTCCCATATTTTATTTCCTAGACTATCAATTTTTACAATCCAATAACCTCCTGAAGTTACTGGCTCACTTACGTCATAACCGATATTGCTTCCAGATGATCCAACAAGAAAAAAACCTCCATCAATCGATTTTTGCACCGATTGAAAGTATTCAGGACCACTTCCTCCAAATCGCTTATCCCATTGTTTGTTTCCTAATGAATCAAGTTTAACAATCCAGTAATCAGTGTTGGCTTGACTACCTCTAATTGGATCTGTTATATCACCACCTTGAGGAGAAAGAGTATTCCCACAAGCAAGAAAACCATTATCCTTCGTTGCTATTATGGAAATACATGGATCTAAATAGATTCCACCATAACGTTTATCCCAAATTTTATTTCCTGCATTATCAATTTTTACAATCCAATAATCCCAATCACCTTTTGAAGGAACTGAAACGTTACCACTTAATTGACTCTCTGTAGTTCCACCTAAAATATATTCACCATTAATTATTGGCAGAATGGATGGTGCATAAGTATAAAACCCTCCTTCAATTCCATTTCCGCCAAGAGTTTTATCATAAATAATATTTCCTAGAGTATCTAGTTTGAGTATCCAATAGTCATTATATCCTGAACATGGACTAGATTTATCTCCACTTATATTTGAAGATGATAAACCACAAATTAAATATTCATTTGTTGTTAACTGTATAAAACTAGGTGTTTGATCCTCTCCATCACCCCCAATTGTTTTTTCCCAAATAATATTACTATTAGTATCAAGTACAACTACCCAATAATCTGTTGCTGCATTCGGACTTCCCAATGGTTTATGATTGTTTTTTGATTTCTGGCATGAACTATCTGAATATGAATGGCAACTTAATAGTAATTTATCGTTTGTTAAATTACTATTAAGAATTGGATATGTTTCTCCTTTATTTCCACCAATATCTTTTTGCCAAATTATATTAAAAAGAGAATCAATTTTCAAGACCCACATATCAGTAGTTGGGC
Organism: Bacteroidota bacterium; assembly: GCA_025352785.1. Lineage (GTDB taxonomy): Bacteria > Bacteroidota > Bacteroidia > AKYH767-A > OLB10 > JANXSD01. The sequence continues at coordinate 511 of JANXSD010000039.1, read as the reverse complement.
TACTTGTTGGATTACAATTTCCAAATATTTTATTTCCTGAAATATCGCTATTACTTGATCCGGAAAGTATTAAATTTTCATCAGTTGTTTTTAGAATTCCATTACCAAACTCTCCTCCACTTCCTCCAAAACATTTATCGCCATAAATTACAAAGGATTGAGCATTTACTAAACTAGTGAATAATAATATACATATAAATATTTGTAGTTTTTTTTTCATGATAAACGATAAAATTTTTTTGTTAAACATTTTTATTAGCTCATTCTCCTTATTCTTTCACTAACCTTTTAGTGATGGTGTATTTTTCATTAGATATTTTTACAAAATAAAATCCGGGTGGGTAGGGTTGAATATTTAGTTGTGATGATGGTGAGTTTTCTATATGTTGGGTGTAAAGTGTTTCGCCTAACACATTTAAGAGTTCTATTTTTTTGATATTACCATTTTTTGAATTGATAGTGATAAAATCTTTTGCAGGATTAGGAAAAACAGCAACCGATTGATTGAAGA
>JANXSD010000127.1 GCA_025352785.1 Bacteroidota bacterium | reverse complement strand
ACATTAAATAAAACATTTAACATTCCTGTTGGAAAAAGTGGTGCTTATCGTCCAATGATTCTTGTAGTTCGACACACAAGTTCATCAAGTATTACTTATACTTCGGAAGCGTGGAATTCTTCTGCTCGCACATTCGGATATACTTTACCTCCAACTTTATCTTATGTATCTGATGTTCGTTATTATACTATCAGCCGTACAGCAATTGCTAATTTAGCATCGTCACGCATTACGTTATCTTATGGTCCCGATGATGTGGTAACTGACAATACAAATTTGAGAGTCGCACGATATTCAGGCGCAGGTTCCTGGATTGATAATGGTGGTAGTGGCACTGCGAATGTTGCTGGGAGCATTACATCAAATGTGTTTTCATCGTTTAATACATATTTCACATTAGGAAATACTACTAATGGAACCAATCCGTTGCCTGTTACATTAGTTGCTTTTAATGCTAAGAAGTCAAGCCAAAAAGTGAATGTAGATTGGCAAACGGCAAGTGAAAAGAATGCAGATTATTTTAATGTTGAAAGGAGTATTGATGGTAATGATTTCAAAATAATTGGAAAAATTTCTGCTTCTGGAAATTCTACTTCTTTAAAATCATATTCATTAATTGATGAAAATCCAATCATTGGTAATAATTATTATAGATTAAAACAAGTAGATTATGACGGTTCATTTGTTTATTCTGATATTAAAACAGTGTATTTAGGTAAAACTTCTGTTTTAACTATGTATCCTAATCCTGCAATAAATAAATCTTTTACAATTAAAATTCCTGAACAAGTTCAAGGTGATTATTCTATTCAATTAATCGATAATGCGGGAAGAATCATTTATCAGCAGTCAGGAAATCCAGCGGAAGGAAAAGAATTTTTTATTCATTCCCTAAATATATTACATGAAGGGGCCTATATTGCTAAAATTATTGATAATGATGGACAGCAATGGCAAGATCGTTTAGTGGTTATAAATGAATAGTTTTTTTGAAAATAATATTCTATACTTGTAGGAAAATAAATCTTAATGTATACGGTAATTCAATTTCGTACTTCGGATAAAGAGAAGGCAGCTATTGCATTTGATATTCGCCAACGTGTTTTTGTGGATGAACAAATGGTTTCACGAGAAGAAGAATATGATAGCCATGAAGACGAAAGCACACATTATCTGTTGTTGGTAGCAGATCAGCCAGCGGGTACTGCCCGCTGGCGCTTTACTGAAAAAGGAATCAAGCTTGAAAGATTCGCTATTTTGCCAGAATTTAGAAATAGCGGAGCTGGCTCCTTTTTAGTTAATCAAGTGTTAAGTGAGGTGCTCCCTTTAAATAAGTATACTTATTTGCATGCGCAAGTTGCCGCTATAAACTTATATAAACGTGCTGGATTTGTTCAGGAAGGTGAATTGTTTTATGAGGCTAATATTGCTCATTATAAAATGGTTTATCATCCCAACAAATAGTCGAAGATTCATTTTTTATATTTATTGAGATATGATTTCATTTATACTTTAGTCTTCGTTGCTTTTTATGACCTTTGCAGCAATAATGCTAAAGGTTCAAACATCTTATAAGGAAATTTGGCGTATTGCTTGGCCCATCATGCTAAGTAGTATGGCAAATACAGTAATTAATTTTACCGATACTGCATTTGTTGCAAGAGTAGGGGAGAGAGAACTTGCCGCATCAGCATTAGGTGGTGTTTTCTATTTTGTGATGGTCATGATTGGCGTTGCTATTGGTATTGGATCTCAAATATTAATAGCTCGCAAAGCTGGAGAAAATAAACCGATCGAAATTGGAGTAATCTATGATAATAGTTTTATTATTCTTTTAGCTACAGCAATTTGTATCCAACTTCTTTTTTATTGTCTTGTGCCCACCTTAATGCATCATATCGTAAATGATCAAGCCATTGCTGAATCTTGTATTGTTTACTTAAAGGCGAGAGGTTTGGGAATTGTGTTTATGATGATCTTAATTTCACTTCGCTCCTTTTATACAGGAATAGCATTTACAAGAATTATAACGTATTCAACAATTTTGATGATGACATTAAATGTTTTGCTAAATTATATGCTAACATTAGGGCATTGGGGGTTTTCTCCTTTGGGGATTTTTGGTGTGGGCACTGCCTCAGCAATTTCTGAAGCAGTTGCAGCAGTCTATGCTATTTTATATACTATCTTCAGTAAAAAATTAAAACAATTTAATCTGTTCAGATTTAAAAATATCTCTTTTGCCGAAATGTTTGATATTATTAAACTATCAGCGCCAATCGTTTTGCAACACATAGTTTCAATGGGTGCTTGGTTTTTATTTTTTGTGCTTATTGAAAAAATAGGGTCGCGTGAATTGGCCGTTTCAAATTTAGTACGTAGTGTATATATGGTTTTAATGACTCCTGTTTGGGGATATGCACAGGCTACCAACAGTATGGTAAGTAATGTTATTGGACAAGGACGAAAATTTGAAGTATTACAATTAACAAGAAAAATTACCAACCTCAGTTTTATAACTGTCTTAGTTTCTACTACATTTTGTGTTTTATTTCCTGAATTCTTGTTTAATTTGAGTACTTCAGATACATCGTTAATTCATGATGCAATGGGGAGCTTCTATATCATAAGTGTAGGTACTATAATATTTTCGATTAGTATGATTCTGTTAAGTGCAGTTTCTGGAACTGGAAATACAAAAGCTGCTATGATAATAGAACTAGTAAATATTGCAGTTTATCTTTTATATGTTTATTTCACTACTCAATTTTTTCATCCTCAAGTGGA
>JANXSD010000192.1 GCA_025352785.1 Bacteroidota bacterium | reverse complement strand
ATGGACAATCCGCAGAAGGAATGGTTGGTCCTAATTTAACTGATGAGTTTTGGTTACATGGTGGAAGTGTGAAAAATATCTTCAAGACAATAGCGAATGGAGTCCCTGCAAAGGGAATGATATCATGGAAATCACAACTAACTGCAAAGCAAATTCAGTCGTTAGCAAGTTTTATACTCACGCTACAAGGTTCTAATCCAGCAAATCCTAAAGAACCTCAAGGCGACAAATGGAAAGAGAGCGTCTCGTCAATTGATAGTATAAAAACTAAATCAAATGACACTTTAAATACTTCCGTAATAAAATAACATTTAAAAATTCTTATGTATCCGGAAAAATCAAGTTTGTTTACTGGTGAAGAATTATTTCGCGATAGAATTGCTACTATTGATGAGAAGGGAGAACGCTCTTGGATTTATCCTAAAAAACCAAAAGGCGATCTTCATAATAAAAGAATAGTGGTAAGTATTGCACTTCTTACACTACTTTTTACAGGTCCTTTCATAAAAATTAATGGTCATCCCTTAATGCTTTTCAATATTCTTGAGCGTAAATTTATCTTATTCGGAGTTGCATTCTGGCCGCAAGATTTTTTTTTATTCATGTTAGCAATGTTAACATTTGTTGTATTTATTATTTTATTTACAGCACTCTTTGGGAGATTGTGGTGTGGATGGGCTTGTCCTCAAACAATTTTTATGGAAATGGTTTTTCGAAAAATAGAATATGCCATTGAAGGCAATTACATGTCACAGAAGGCACTTAATAATGCTCCTTCAAGTCCGTCTAAATTTTTTAAGAAAGCATCAAAGCATATTATATTTTTTTTACTTTCATTTATAATTGCAAACACCTTTTTAGCGTACCTAATTGGAATAGACGAACTAAAAAATATTGTGCTAGATGATCCTTTCAATCATGTTGGAGGGTTAATTGCCATTATTATTTTTACAGCAGCATTTTATGGTGTATATGCACATTTTCGAGAACAAGTATGTCTTGTTGTTTGCCCATATGGAAGATTACAAGGAGTACTGTTGGATAAGAAGTCAGTAGTAATTGCTTATGATTATAAAAGAGGCGAACCTCGTGGTAAAATTCATAAAGCTCAAATTAGAGAATTAGGTGACTGTATTGATTGTCATCAATGCGTTCAAGTTTGTCCAACAGGAATTGATATTCGAAATGGCACCCAATTAGAATGTGTTAATTGTACTGCTTGCATAGATGCTTGCAATTCAATTATGGATAAAATTAATAAGCCACAAGGCCTAATTCGATATACTAGTGAAGACGCTATTGCTACGAAAGCAAAATTCCAAATCTCAACAAGAATTATTGCATATTCAGTTGTGTTAACACTCTTACTAGGAACATTAATTACATTACTAGCTTTAAGAAGTGATGTTGAAGCAACAATTTTAAGAACACCAGGAATATTATTTCAGCAATTGCCAAATAATCAGGTAAGCAATTTATATAATATGAATATTGTGAACAAAACTTTTAGCGATTTTCATCTTCAATTAAAAGTTGTTTCACCTATAGGAAAGATTCAATGGGTTGGGAAAGCTCTATCAGATTTAAAGCATCAAGATATTGCATCCTGTGAATTTTTTATTATTCTGAATAAAGTGGATATTAAAAGCAGAAAGACAAAAGTTACTATTCAAATAGTAGCAAATGATAAAGTAGTTGAAGAAGTGAATACAAATTTTATAGGACCAACAAACTAAAGAAATGAATTGGGGATATCGAATTATTATCTTGTATGCATTATTTATGACTGGCATACTATTTATGGTTTATAAATGCACGCAACAAAAAGTGGATCTTGTAACGGATAAATATTATGAACGAGAAGTAAAATACCAAGATCAATACAACAGCATGATGAGTAGTAATGAAGTGAAAAATCATGCAACTATTTCTTTGAATACTGATAAATCTTCAATACTAATTTCTTATCCGGAAATTGCGAATAGAAATGAAGTTAAAGGATCTTTTTATTTCTTTAAGCCTGATAATTCTAATCTTGACTTTTCAGTAGAAGTTTTGCCAGACAAAAATAATATCCAACAAATTGCTACTTCAAATTTATCCAAAGGATGGTGGCGCATTCAAATGAGTTGGATTTTGAATAACGCAAAGCTGTATCAAGAGGAAAAAATTTATATACAATAATGAACATCCTATTTTGGTCGGCATTATCATTGGGATTTTTAGGAAGTTTCCATTGCGTTGGTATGTGCGGGCCAATTGCTTTAGCATTGCCTACAGCAAATGTAGGTAGTGGCAGTTTATTGCTTGGCAGATTTCTTTATAACTTGGGAAGAATTACCACTTACACTATCTTAGGATTAATAGCTGGATTAATAGGAAAAACATTTTCTTTCATTGGACTTCAAAATAATTTAAGTATCATCATTGGAATCCTAATAATTATTTTTGTACTTTTTTCTAACGATAGTTTAGGAAGATTTTTCAATGAACGGTTAGTAAAAATATCGAGCATACTAAAAAAACAATTCAGAAAATTATTTAGACATCACTCCTATTCATCCTTATTTTTAGTTGGTTTAACAAATGGATTATTGCCTTGCGGATTTGTTTACCTTGCAAT
>JANXSD010000191.1 GCA_025352785.1 Bacteroidota bacterium | reverse complement strand
GTACGCTGTATGTGCAAAGTGATATTCCAGAAACGGCGGAACTTTATTTGTTGCTAAACATGAATGCATACATGGGGGAGCTCGAACGTGCAACAACTTTCAAGGAAAAAGCGAGAAAGCATCCCGAAAATATCAATGCTGGATTGCTAACGTATCCTGTGTTGATGGCTGCCGATATTTTGATTCATCGGGCTACAAAAGTCCCCGTTGGAAAAGATCAAGAGCAACATTTGGAAATGACACGTCAATTTGGAAATCGATTTAATAGAATGTACCATGTTGATTTTTTTCCTGAACCGATGGCATTTAATTTTGGCGAAAGTTTAGTGAAGATTCCAGGATTGGATGGGAATGGTAAGATGGGAAAATCGGAAGGCGAAGGAAATGCTGTTTATCTTTTTGAGAAGCCTGAAGCTATTCGTAAAAAAGTAATGCGTGCTGTGTCTGATGCCGGACCGACAGAACCAAATTCAATGAAGCCAGAAGCAATTCAAAATCTCTTTACGTTATTGTCAGTTGTATCTACTGATGACACTGTTAAATTTTTTGATGATGCCTATAATAATTGTACGGTTCGTTATGGCGATTTGAAAAAGCAACTAGCAGAAGATATAATTATCTTTTTAAATCCTATTCGTGAAAAGATTGAAGCAATCGAAAGCGATGAAGCATACCTTTCAAAGATGATGAAAATGGGAAAAGAAAAAGCGCATGCTTCTGCATCAAAAACTGTTAAAGAAGTGCGTGAGATAATCGGGATTAATTACTAAAAATTAATCCTTAAATTTTTAGATATAGGTTACTGTCTTAATAAATTTCACATTTATTTTTTCCATCAATGCTTTGCAGAATTCATAATTATGTTGCGTAATTGCTTTACGGAAATTATTTAAATTTTGTAACGAGATAAAATAATAATCGGTCTTATAATATTCACTATCCGATTGCTTGTTGATGATCCCGTATTTTACAGCACCATTCACTAGCTCAAATTTAGCGGTTACATTAAGGTGCGATTCGATTTCGATCTTTTGCATATAGATTTTGGTTTAAAGCTTATACGGGCAAAGTACAATAGGTTACATAAAAAAATGGACCATATTGCTGTTAACCTTACATTAATTAAATTACGAATTAAAAATTATGATCCGATAGCAATCGGATTAAAAATGCATAATCTATTTTAAAGATGAGTTTTTTGAATTAAGATACCTTATAACATCTTTTCATTAATATTATTTTCAAATTTTCAAATCACAAAATTTTCAAATTAAATTATTCTCTAAAAAAACGAATCATGTCCGTAGAACTTACATTCTGAAAACCTGCGTTACGAAGCATTGTTATTAATTGACCTCTATGATAAGTTCCATGATTCATCACATGCATGATAATTTCTTCTACGGTGTTTTGATACGAAGTTCCATCAATAGCGTGATATTTTATTGGAGCAATATGTTCTAATTCAAGAATATTTTCTGTAAACCTTACAAATTCCGCAGCGCTTTCAAGCATTAAATCAATAGCTTCTTTTAGACTGCCAGTAAAATTTTGACTAGGCCAACTTTTGGTTGATTCTCCTTTCAATCGTTTCAGCCAAATCTCTTGTGCATCCCAAAGGTGATACAGCGTTTTACGAATACTTGGAAAACTACTTATTAAAGTTTCATCAGCAGTACGTTCGCCAGCTTCATTAATGAATTGTCCCATTTTTATATTCGCCCATAAATTATACTGTGATAAAGAGATTAAATGCGACGCCATTATTTTTGATATTTTGCTCGAAAGTAAAGAAGAATTTAAAATTTAAAGCGTTTCGACTTAAATTATTTGAACTTTAAAATAGCATTTGAAGAAATCAAACTAAAATTGATATATTTGATTAAAATAAGCCATCATGAAAAAGATCTTTACAATTTGTTTATTATTCCTTTTTTATCAAATGAATTAGAATAACCTAATTTTATAAATTCTTTTTCAATAAATAAGGGCGCATTAATAATAATTCCATCAGCTTTGAATTTAAGTTTAGCAATTATTGATTTCATTAGTTTTATATTTTGGAATCATAAATTATTAAAAATAGCAGCAAGAATTCTTTAGTGCCAAGAACTACAGTTCTCGATTAATTAATGGTTGTTCTAATATTTTTTGCAGATATTTTTCATTAACTGTACGTTGTAAAAACTCCCCATGTTTGGAGTGATGTAAGTCAGTCCCGAGTGCACTAATAATTTGAAGATCTATTAATTTTTCTGCTACACGTTTAGCATCTAAACCATAATAACCTGAAAGTGAATTTAAGTTTAGTTGTAACAACACGCCCATATCGTAAAATTTTTGATATTCTTCAATCGTCCTATACCAAAATGGATATCTTTCTGGGTGAGCAAGTATAGGGCGATAGCCTAAGACTTGAGCACGAAATAAAATATCACGAACATTATCTGGTGGATTGATGTAAGACACTTCAACTAACAAATAATTATCGCCAAAGGTCATTAGTTTTTCTTCTTCGAGCTTTCGCATAAAACCATCATCAATATAATATTCGGCAGCGGCACTAATTTGAACTGGAATATTATTCTCTATTAAAGCGGCTCTTACTTCTTCTAAACCTTTGTAAATGATTTCAGGAGTATTACGAAAATAATCACTCATGATATGTGGAGTAGTAATCAGTTTCGTATAACCTAATCCATGTAACGTTCGAATTAATTCAATACTCTCTTCAATTGTTTTTGCGCCATCATCAATACCAGGAATTAAATGCGAATGCATATCTGTACTTAAAGAAGAAAGATCTGCTAATGGAAGAGAATCTGATTTACTTGAAGAAAATGCTTTTAATAAAGACTTAAACATTTGCGAAAGCTTTTTGGAACCAATCAACCGTTACTTCTAAACCTTCTTTAAGGTGATAACGCGGCTGATAACCTAGCAAATTCTTTGCCAATGAAATGTCAGCAAGTGAATTTTTTATATCACCTTTTCGCTCCGGTTGATATTGCGGTTGCCTCGAAGATCCAATAATAGTTGCAATAGTTTGATAAAGCGTATTAACTGTAACACTCTCACCCACCGCAACATTATAAACTCGGTTAAATGCCTCTTGATTATCGGTAAATAAAGCCCGAACATTTGCTTGAACTGCATTCTCAACAAAAGTGAAATCTCTAGTCTGATCACCTTCCCCAAATATTACAGCATCTTTTCCAAACAACAACGAATTCATGAATAATGGAATTGCAGCAGCATAAGGACCGTTAGGATCTTGATTGGGACCGAAGACATTAAAATAACGTAATCCAATAATTTCAATTCCATAATGCAATGCAAAAACAGATGCATATAATTCATTCGTAAGTTTAGAAACTGCGTAAGGCGAAAGTGGTCTTCCTAATCGTTCTTCTACTTTCGGAGATTCCCTGCTATCGCCGTAAACAGAACTCGAGCTTGCATATACTACACGGCGAATACCTGCATCGCGAGCAGCAGTAAGCATATTGATATAGCCTGTAGTATTCGCATCACTAGTTGCTATTGGATTTTTAATGGAGCGAGGAACAGAGCCCAATGCAGCCTGATGAGAAAGTAAATCCATTCCTTCACAAGCTTTTCTACAATTATCGATGAGCGTAATATCACCTTCGTAAAATTCGAAAGCTGGATTGTTTTTAAAAGAATCGAAGTTGCGAAGAAAACCATTGCTTAAATTATCTATTACACGAACTTTTTTAGCACCATGCATAAGAAGATAGGTTACTAAGTTTGATCCGATAAATCCAGCACCACCAGATACAAGAATTTTTGCATCATGAATGGAATCATTATGGTATTTGGTTGAATAAATTGCCTCAGGGGTCATAGCAGTGCTTATGTTACAAAGTTAAAGCTTTCTACGAGTTTTAGACAATCCTCGCAAGTTGATATTTTTTGTATTATTTAGTACAAATAATTATCGTAATTGATATTGCTTTTCGTAATAATTTTGATAATCACCCGTGGTAATTTCATCCATCCATGCTTGATTTGCCAAATACCAATCAACAGTTTTCTCCAAACCTTCTTCAAATTGAAGCGAAGGTTTCCATCCTAATTCGCGTTGCAATTTAGAAGAGTCAATCGCATAGCGCAAATCATGTCCCGCACGATCTTTTACATAGGTAATTAATTCACGAGAAGCGCCAGGATTGCGTTTCAATTTACGATCCATAATATCACAAAGTAAATGGATGAGATCAATGTTTTTCCATTCGTTATGTCCGCCCACATTGTAAGTGTCACCGTTTTTTCCGAAGTGATAAATCACATCGATAGCTACGGCATGATCTTCCACAAAAAGCCAATCGCGAATATTTTCCCCTTTCCCATAAACTGGAATAGGCTTGTTATTTTGAATATTATTTATTGCAAGTGGAATTAATTTTTCGGGAAAATGATGCGATCCATAATTATTGGAGCAATTTGAAATCACGATTGGAAGTCCGTAGGTATCATGATATGCACGAACCATGTGATCAGAACTTGCTTTAGAAGCAGAGTAGGGACTATGCGGATCATAACGTGTTTCTTCCGTGAAATATCCAGTATCGCCAAGTGAACCATATACTTCATCCGTACTCACATGATAAAAACGTTTACCTTCATAATTGCCATTCCAACATTCACGCGAAGCATTTAATAAAACTACAGTTCCAACAACATTGGTGGTAATGAATTCCATAGGATTCGCAATACTACGATCAACATGTGATTCGGCAGCAAGATGTACAACACCTTCAAACTGATGTTTTTTAAAGAGACGTTGAATAAAATCAGCATCGGTAATATCACCTTTTACAAAAGTATAATTTGATAAATTTTCGACATCACGAAGGTTCGCTAAATTTCCAGCGTACGTTAATTTATCAAGATTGAAAATATGATAATCAGGATAGTTTTTCAAGAATCTTCTTACTACATGTGATCCTATAAATCCTGCGCCACCTGTGATTAATATATTTTTCATGCGATACTTTTTTAATTACTCTTTAAGTATGAATAGTAATGTTAGTTTTTTAATGCTAATTACACTGTTGCCGTTTTCTTGGCTAGCACTTGCTCCCAAGCCCATGCAGAAGTGATCATATCTTCTAATGTTCGAGTAGTTTTCCACCCTAATTCTTTATTGGCATAAGCGGTGTCTGCATACACTTTTTCAACGTCACCAGCCCGACGATCCTGTAACTCATAGTTTACTTTTATTCCAGTAATTTTTTCGAAGGCATTGATAATTTCAAGAACCGATAACCCTTTTCCTGTTCCTAAATTAAACAGTTCATATTTATTTTTGCTCTTGCCATTTAGCATACGTTCAATCGCGATTACATGCGCTACGGCAATATCTACTACATGAATATAATCACGAATACAACTTCCATCTGGAGTGTCGTAATCTGTTCCGTAAATTACCATCTTTTCACGTTTCCCAATAGCCGTTTGTGTTACAACAGGAAATAAATTTAAAGGAGCACCAATAGCATATTCTCCAATCATTGCAGATGGATGCGCTCCTACTGGATTGAAATAACGAAGTGAAATAATATTGATGTCAATTACTTTACTGGTGTCGCGTAAAATATCTTCTCCAATCTTCTTGGTATTTGCATACGGACTTTGAGCTGGTTTCACCAATGCAAATTCATCGATTGGTAAATAATCAGGCTGACCATAAACAGAACATGAGGAGGAGAAAACAAAGTTTTTAATTTTATGATCACGACATAATTCCAATAAATTAATTAATGAAACTAAATTATTGCGATAATATTCTAAGGGTTTTTCTACACTTTCTCCAACAGCTTTATGCGCTGCAAAGTGGATAATTGCATCAACAGCATGAACACGAAGAAATTCGTTTACAGCTGATTTATTATTTAAATCAATGTTCGCATAAAATGGACGAACACCCGTAATTTTTTCTATGGAATCAATTACTTCCACGTGAGAATTGGAAAGATTATCGATGATAAATACATCATATCCTTTGCCAATTAATTCTACTGCAGTATGAGAACCGATGTACCCTGTACCACCGGTAACTAAGATCTTTTTCTTTGTCATTTTTAAATCTGATAATTAAATAAAATTAAATAGAGCAGGGTGGTGGTGGGTTTATTTAATTCATTTTCCTATTAATATTTTTACACTGGCACATCAGTAAATTGGCATATTAGCACATTTTTAAAGACTCCAATAAGAAAGTTCTTTAATTTTACCTCTGTAAATGCCTTTTAAATCTACAATAAGTGCAGGGAGTTTAACCATTTTTTTGAAGGCAGCCTCGTCAATAGTTTTGTATTCTTTATGATTTACAGCAACAACAATAGCATCATAATCAGTAGCAGCTGTGGTTGTTAATTCAAAACCGTATTCTTCTTGTAGGTCTTCGCTTGATGCTCTAGGATCTATCACTTCTACTGATACGCCATACGATTTAAATTCATTCACCACATCCGAAACTTTTGAATTACGAATGTCTTCAACATCCTCTTTAAATGTTGCACCCATCACTAACACTTTGCATTTACTAAGATCTTTACCAAGTGCAATTAATTTTTTTACCGATTGCTTTGCAACATAAAATCCCATAGAGTCATTTACGTAGCGACCAGAGTTAATTACTTGTGAATGATAGCCTAATTCTTGTGCTTTGTAAGTAAGATAATAAGGATCAACACCTATACAATGTCCACCAACTAAACCTGGAAAAAATTTTAAGAAATTCCATTTTGTACCTGCCGCTTCTAATACTTCAAAGGTGTTTATTCCCATTTTATTGAAGATGATAGAAAGTTCATTCATCAACGCAATGTTTACATCACGTTGTGTGTTTTCAATAATTTTTGCAGCTTCTGCTACTTTAATTCCTGATGCACGAAATACTCCAGCTTCAACAACTATTTCATACGTTTTAGCAATTACATCTAGGGATTCTTCATCACAACCAGAAACAACTTTCGTGATTTTTGTTAACGTATGTTCTTTATCACCTGGGTTGATTCGTTCAGGTGAATATCCTACTTTGAAATCTGTCTTAAATGTTAATCCTGATATTTCTTCGAGTACAGGAATACAATCTTCCTCCGTACATCCAGGATATACGGTAGATTCATAAACTACATAATCTCCTTTCTTAAGCGCTTTTCCAATGGATTTGGTAGCGCCTAATAACGGTTTTAAATCAGGAAGTTTGTGTTCATCTATAGGTGTTGGTACCGCTACAATAAAAAAGTTTGCGTTGCTCAATACATCTATTGAGTCGGTAAATTCAATATCGCAACCATCGAAAGCGGTAGTGTCAAGTTCCCCACTCGGATCAATTTTATTGCGCATCATTTCAACACGTGATGAGTTAATATCGAATCCAATTACGGATACTTTTTTAGCGAATTCTAATGCAATAGGCAGACCTACATATCCGAGGCCAATCACTGCAAGTTTCTTTTTTTTGTTAACGAGATCGTTATACATTGCGAAAGCGTATTTCGGGTTTATTTAATTTGCGAAGCGAGTAAATGCGTTCTATTATATCAACTACTTTCAATCCTTCGAGGGCGTTAGTAGTCATTGTTGTTCTTTCTTTTAATGAATCAATTACATTTTCTATAATGTAATGATGATTCGCAGCTGATCCTTTGTAATGTCCATAATCATTAGCAGGATTTACAGGATCTAATACAGGCATTTGGTAATCTTTAATATTACAATATTCTACTTCATTCATGTATTGACCACCAATTTTAAGACTGCCATTTTTTCCTATTACGGTGATACTACTCTCTAAATTATTTCCCCATACGGAGGTAGAATAATTTAAGGATCCCATTCCTCCATTAACAAATTTAAAATTTACAAATCCTGAATCTTCAAATGCAGTTAGCTGTTGATGATTAAAATCTGCAAACATTCCCTGTATGTCGGAGATATCACCAAATACCCAATACATAATATCAATAAAGTGTGAAAATTGTGTAAACAATGTACCACCATCTAAATCAGAACTTCCTTTCCATAATCCTTTTTGATAATAACGTTCATCACGATTCCAATAACAATTTAGTTGAACCATATAAACATCGCCAATAATATTTTTATCTACCACTTCTTTCAACCACTCTGAAGGGGGTGAATAGCGATTTTGCATCACCCCAAAAACTTGTCGTGAAACTTGTAACGCTTTATAAATAATTTTTTCACAATCCGCTTTTGTGATGGCCATAGGCTTTTCACAAACTACATGATGTTGCTTTGATAGTGCTTTTAATGAATGTTCGGCATGTAAACCATTTGGAGTACACACACTAACCACATCAATATCTGGATTCTTATCAAGCATCTCATCCATTGAATTGAAAAATGGAACAGAACTATAAGCATTAAGATTTATTTCTTCTCGATTTCGAATATCACATAGTGCAATTAATTCCGCTTCAGGATGACGGTGTATCATCTCCGCATGACGAAGTCCGATATGACCACATCCAACAATTGCGAAACGAATTTTACGATGATCGTACTTTGTCATATATCAGGCGATCTTACTTACTAAATTATTTTTTAATTGATATTTTTCTTTGCTCTCTTCACATTGTGCAAACCCATCATTATCGAAAGTAAGTTTATGCCCGTATTCGCTCATCCATCCTCGCTGACGAGCTGGATTGCCAATCACTAACGCATAGTCAAGTACTTCTTTTGTAACAACAGCACCAGCACCTATAAACGCAAATTTCCCAATAGGATTACCACAAACTATTGTCGCATTGGCACCAATGGAAGCTCCCGTTTTAACAATCGTTTTTAAATACGAATCTTTTCTACTTATTGCGCTTCTAGGGTTAATGACATTTGTAAATACCATGCTTGGACCAAGAAAAACATCGTCCTCACATATTACTCCAGTATAAATGGAAACATTATTTTGAACCTTAACATTATTCCCTAAAATTACATCAGGCGATATCACTACGTTCTGACCAATATTACAATTTTCGCCAATCGTACAATGAGACATGATATGCGAAAAATGCCAAATTTTAGTGCCTTTGCCAATTACACAACCTTCGTCAATGATAGCGCTTGGATGTGCGTTATATTCCATATAAATTATAATTCTATATTCTTTAACAATTTATATTATACAAATGCATACTCCAATAAGTTAGAGTATATTGTTTTATAATTGATAAACAATTTATATTAATCAAATCTGTGAGCTGTGCGGTATAAATCTTCTTGTGGAAGACTTTTAAAATATTCGTAAGTTAATTTTAATCCTTCTTCACGATTTATTTTTGGTTCCCAATTGAGAATTTCTTGTGCGCGTGAAATGTCGGGCTTACGCTGTTTAGGATCATCTTGAGGCAATGCTTTGTAAATGAGTTTTTGTTTTGTTCCAGTAAGTTTGATAATCTCTTCACCAAATTGAGCGATGGTAATTTCAGCTGGATTGCCAATATTTACTGGGTATACATAATCGCTTTTTAACAAACGATAAATGCCTTCTACTAAATCATCAACATAACAAAAAGATCTCGTTTGACTACCATCACCAAAAACAGTTAAATCTTCCCCACGTAATGCTTGACCAATGAATGCAGGTAATACACGTCCATCATTGAGTCGCATACGAGGACCATACGTATTGAAGATGCGAATGATTCTTGTCTCTAACCCATGATAAGTATGATACGCCATCGTGATAGCTTCTTGGAATCGCTTTGCTTCATCGTATACTCCACGAGGACCAATTGGATTTACATTACCCCAATATTCTTCTGTTTGAGGATGAACTGTTGGGTCACCATAAACCTCGCTAGTAGAAGCAACAAGAATTCGAGCTTTTTTTACTCGCGCAAATCCTAACAAGTTATGCGTTCCTAATGAACCTACCTTAAGTGTTTGGATAGGTATTTTTAAATAATCTATCGGACTTGCCGGAGAGGCGAAATGAAGAATATAATCAATAGGTCCTGACACATGAACGAACTTACTAACGTCATGATGATAAAATTCAAACTCTTTAAGTTTAAATAAGTGTTCGATGTTTCGGAGATCTCCTGTAATCAGATTATCCATACCAACAACATCATAACCTTCTTTAATAAATCGATCACATAGATGTGAGCCAAGAAATCCGGCTGCACCAGTGATGAGTACGCGCTTATTCGCCATATATATTTTTAATTAAGAGAATGCAGGAATTTGTGGGGAAACCACTTCACGACCCATACTGTTGTAATAGAAGCCCATCTCCGACATTCTTTGAAGATCGTATAAATTACGACCATCAAATATCACTTTGCCTTTCATTAAGTTTTTCATTCGTTCAAAATCCGGTGTACGGAATAATGCCCATTCTGTAGCTATTAATAAAGCATCTGCATCTTGCAACGTATCGTAAGGATCATTTGCATAATGGATAACTTCTCCCATTGTCTTTTTTACATTCTCCATAGCCTCAGGATCAAATGCACTAATAGATGCACCAGCAGCTATTAATTCTTTAATAATATGTAATGCGGGTGATTCACGAATATCATCAGTATCTGGCTTAAATGCTAATCCCCATACTGCGAATTTTTTTCCTTCTAAATTTCCATCAAAATAGGCACGTAATTTATCAACGATAACAGTTTTCTGACGATCATTAACTTGCATCACCGAATTCAATAATTTGAAATCATATTTGTATTCAGTAGATGTTCTGTAAAGCGCTTGTACATCTTTTGGAAAACAACTTCCGCCATATCCAATACCTGCAAAGAGAAAACGCTTTCCAATACGAGAATCAGATCCAATACCGATACGAATAGCATCTACGTTGGCACCAACTTTTTCACAAAGATTTGAAATCTCATTCATGAACGTAATCTTTGTTGCAAGGAATGCATTTGCAGCATATTTTGTTAACTCTGCCGAACGCTCATCCATAAAATAAATAGGATTTCCTTGACGAACAAACGGAGCATAAAGATCACTCATAATCTTCTTCGCTTTTTCTGAACGTGTACCAATAACAACACGGTCTGGCTTCATGAAATCATCAACAGCAAAACCTTCACGTAAAAATTCTGGATTAGAAACTACATCATAATGAACGCTACAGCTTCTTGAAATAGCTTCACGAACTTTTTCGGCAGTACCAACAGGAACAGTACTTTTATTGATAACGATTTTATATTCTTTAATAAGTTTTCCTAACTGATTTGATACACCTAAAATATAGGATAAGTCGGCAGAACCATCTTCGCCTGGAGGCGTAGGAAGTGCAAGGAAAATTATCTGTGCATCAGCAATTGCTTCTTCAAGATTTGTTGTAAATTGAAGTCGACCTTGTTTAATATTACGTTCGAATAAAACATCAAGATGTGGTTCGTAAATTGGAATTTTTCCATTACGCATTCTTTCTACTTTATTAGCGTCAATATCAACACAAGTAACATGGTTTCCCATTTCAGCGAAACAAGTTCCCGTTACAAGACCTACATATCCGGTACCTACAACTGCAATATTCATAGTGATTGAATTTAATTAGTTCTTTATGGATGATTTATACTAATTCCACAAAGGAATGTTTCAGAGATTACTTATTTGTTAACGAACGCTAGCACCGACGAAGTGATATATTGTAAATCATCAGTAGACAACTCCGTATGCATAGGTAAGGAGAGTACATGATTACACAATTGCTCCGTTATTGGGAAGTCGCCATGTTTGTAACGAGGATCAGTATACGCCTTCTGCATGTGCAATGGAATTGGATAATAGATCATAGAAGGAATGCCTTTGGTCTCAAGAAATTCACGCATAGCAGTACGACTAACTCCGTTTAATACTAAAGTATACTGATGATAAACGTGTGTTGTATTTACCCACTTCGCAGGAATTTTTAATCGCGGATTGTTATCGAATGCTTTATCATAAAATGCCGCAGCAAACTGACGAGCTTCACAATAATTATCAAGCTTACGTAACTTAACTCGTAAGATCGCCGCCTGAATACTATCCAAACGAGAATTTACGCCAATCTCACCATGATGATACAATTCAGTTTGTCCGTGGTTAGCAATCACACGAATTTTAGCAGCTATCTCATCATCATTGGTAAATATAGCTCCACCATCACCCATACACCCCAAATTTTTTGAAGGAAAAAACGACGTTGTACCAATAGTACCAATGGTTCCAGCCTTATGAGTAAGACCATTCGCCATCACGTATTCAGCTCCAATTGCTTGTGCCGTATCCTCTATCACATATAAATTATGTGCGTTTGCAATTTCCATAATGCGTTGCATGTTAGCACATTGTCCGAAGAGGTGAACTGGAACAATTGCAACTGTTCGAGGAGTGATGGCACGCTCTAATGCATCACAATCTATAGTAAAGGTTTCAGGATCAACATCTACAAGTACTGGTTTTAATTTTAGCAAAGCAATCACTTCTGCTGTAGCAACATAGGTGAAACTTGCAGTAATTATTTCATCGCCTGGCTTAAAATTGAGTGCCATCATTGCAATTTGAAGTGCATCTGTACCATTTGCGCACGGGATTACATGCTTCACCTCGAGGTATTCTTCAAGTTCTTTGGCGAAAGATTTTACTTCAGGGCCATTAATATAAGCCGAAGATTGAACCACATTCATAATTGCAGTATCTACTTCTTCCTGAATTTTTTTGTATTGGCCGATAAGGTCGACCATAGCCATTTTTTTTAGCGTTTCCATAGAATATACAAGGTTTCAAAATCACATTTCAGAGGAAGAATTGCAGTTTTGATCGGTTTTTTTAATTAGTAGGGCGAAGATACATTTTTTTCTACGTTTGTTATTAGTTGGTATCCTCTGTAAATTACCTATTTTAGCAACGTGCAGAAACAATTAAAATTATTCCTATTGCTGTTTATCGGCATGCTATCAGGAGCTCAAATATCGAATGCTCAATACAGTATTCGTGATTCCTCACTTAACATGGTTTTGTTCGCTCCTTCTTATGGATATCAAATTCCTGCTGGGGATATGGCTAAACGGTTTGGTGCAAATTCATCAGTGGGATTAACGGTCACTGTTAAAAGGAAATCGAATTGGATGATTATTGGAGACGGCTATTTTTTTTTCGGTAATAGATTTAATGAGCCAGATTTATTTAATGGAATCGCTACCTCACAAGGATTCGTGATTGGCTCATCAGGATACTATGGAAATATATTAATTGCAGAACGTGGATATTATTTAACACTTTCTGTCGGAAAATTATTTCCTATGAAAAAGCCAAACCCTAATTGCGGATTTTATGTTCAAGCGGGTGCAGGATTTATTCAACATAAAATTAGTATTAAAGATAAACTCGGAACAGTTCCGTCACTCCAAGGTGATTATGTTAAAGGTTATGATCATTTAACAAACGGTTTAGCTATCAGAGAATTCGCAGGCTACCTCTATACAGGAACGAATAGATTAGTAAATTTCTTTGGCGGCATTGAAGCAGTTCAGGGATTTACCCAAGGTCGACGAGATTATAACTTTAGCACTAAGGGACCTGATTCAAAGAAACGATTAGATTTACTCTTTGGTTTACGTTTTGGTTGGATATTGCCTATTTATAAACAAGCACCCGATAAATTTTACACTTATTAGCTGATGTGGATACTCTACCTTTTAGGAGTAAGAGCTTATGGTTTTGCAATTCGAGTGGCTACATTATTTAATCCTAAAGCAAAGGAATGGATAATTGGTCGTCGTGGTTGGCAACGCAATCTAAGTGAAAAATTCGAAGAGAAACTAGAGAAACGAATATGGTTTCATTGTTCTTCTCTTGGCGAGTTTGAACAAGGTCGTCCTGTATTGGAAGCAATTAAAAAAGAATATCCAAACCATAAAATCGTACTCACTTTTTTTTCTCCCAGTGGATACAACGTAAAAAAAAATGATCCTATCGCTGATTACATTTCTTATTTACCGTTGGATGGTCCCATTCGAAGTAAAAAATTCCTCGACTTAGTAAATCCAGATTTAGCATTTTTTGTAAAGTATGAGTTCTGGTATTTCTATGGTAAAGAATTACAAGAACGAAAAATTCCTTACTTCTGTGTATCTGCAATCTTTCGCCCCGGACAAATATTTTTTCATTCAATGGGAAATTTCTTTCGCAAAATATTATTACGATTTACGCATCTCTTTGTTCAAGATCAAGAATCATTACAACTTTTGTACAAAGAAAGAATTACAAATGTAACTGTAAGCGGTGATACACGTTTTGATAGAGTGTTTGCGAATAGTTTACAACGAATTTCATTGCCTGATATTGAAAAATTTTGTGATGGTAGCAATGTGTTGGTTTGTGGAAGTACTTGGCCTCATGATGAAGAGCTGTTAATTCCTTTTATAAATCAAAAGCAAGCAGGCTTAAAATTTATTATTGCGCCACATGAAATAAGTGCATCTCAATTGCAAAAATTAAAGAATGAAATCTCACTTAATGTTTGTTATTATTCGGAGTTTAAAAATAATTCCGAAATTAGTTGCGATGTTTTAGTAATTGATAATGTTGGTTTACTTTCTAAACTGTATCAATACGCCAATTACGCTTATATTGGTGGAGGATTTGGTAAGGGGATTCATAATATTCTGGAGGCCGTTGTTTATGGCGTTCCCGTTTTTATAGGACCCAATTATGAAAAGTTTCGCGAAGCTCGTGACCTAGTAAAATTGAAAGGTGTATTTGTAATTAATAACAAAGAAGAGCTAGAACGTAATTTTGATATACTTTCTCTCGATAATTCTAAGCTGCAAAATATTTCAAAAATCAATAAACACTATGTTGATGAACGTAAAGGCGGAACTGAAGTTATAATGGGTTTTTTAAGGATGAATAATAAAATTAATTAAATCTTTTGTAACTACTCAGCCCCTAAGTTAGCAATATTTCTTAAGACGTAAAAAACGTTTAAATCTTGTTTGATAGCAGTATGAATAATCGATCTGATTACAGCGAAAGCTTGAGCTCCTTCAACAGATTTAAATTGTCCAG
>JANXSD010000183.1 GCA_025352785.1 Bacteroidota bacterium | reverse complement strand
AAGTCGGAAGGGAATTTTAAAATCGGTCCTGCATCAATAGAAGTAAACGGCAAACGCATTGCATCGAACGTAGTTAATATAACCGTGGTTAAAGGAAATGCTCCTGCAGCACAAAATAATAAAGGTCAACAAAATAATGATGATGATAATAGCGGCATTACGGATAGAAATATTTTTGTAAGAGCAACGGCAAATAAATCAAGTGCATATTTAGGTGAATCAGTGGTAGTATCGTTTAAGTTGTATACAAATGTCTCCATGAATAGTCCAGTTGTTACGAAGATGTCGGAGTTTAATGGTTTTTGGAATAAAGATATTGACATGACATCTCAGATGACGAAAGAAGTAGAAAATGTTAACGGAGTAAACTACAATACCTATGAGATTAGAAAAATTGTTTTGTTTCCACAACAGACAGGTACGCTCACTATTGATCCAACAGAATATGAAACAATTGCACGATCAACAGTAAAAACTAATAATCGCAATATTGATCCTTTTAGTTTTTTTCAAGGTGGCGATCCATTTGCTGCAATGCAAGGATATCGTGATGTGAAATTTGCTTTTAAAAGTAATCCCATAAAAATTAATGTTCATGAATTACCATCTAACAAACCTGCCTCTTTTAACGGAAGTGTAGGGAAATTAAATTTTGAAGCTTCTATTGATAAAAATACAGTGCGAGCAAACGAGCCGGTTTCATTGAAAATAAAAATATCAGGAACAGGAAATCTTAAACTTGCAGAAGCACCAGAAATTAAATTTCCGCAAGACATTGAAACATACGACCCAAAGATTGCTGAGAATTTAAAAACAAATTTATCCGGACTTACAGGAACAAAATCATTTGAATATTTAATTATTCCTCGACATGAAGGAAGTTATACTATTGAACCAATCGTATTTTCCTATTTTGATTTGGAGAAAAAACAATATGTATCACAACGAAGTAATGCATTCACCATTAATGTAACTAGAGGAACTGGTGAACAAACTATAGCTACAGTAACTGGAGGTAAAAGTGAATTTCAAGTTATTGGAAAAGATATACGATATATAAAAATCAAACAACCTGATTTCAGTATTTCGAGCGATAATTTTTATGGTTCAATGCCATTTTATGGGTTAAGTATTTCGCCAATATTATTATTTGTGGGATTATTAGTTTATCGTAAACGTCAGGATGAATTAAATGGCAATGCTGGATTATTAAGAATACGAAATGCAACAGTTGTTGCCAAGAAGCGTTTATTAGTTGCTGATAAATTATTGAAATCCCAACAAATAAATCCCGTTTACGAGGAAATTTCAAAGGCATTATGGGGATATGTTAGTGACAAATTATCGATTCCATTGTCAGAATTATCAAAAGAAACGGTGTTGCAAGTTTTACTGCAAAATAAAGTTAGCAATGCGACGGCAGATGAATTTATCAACACACTTTACACTTGTGAGTTTGCACGCTATGGAGGTACTGGTACAACAGGTGAGCCTCAACAAGTGTATGATCGAGCAATAAATTTGATAACTAAATTAGAAGGAGAATTGAAGGCATGAAAAACCATTCGATGAAATCGATAGCAATAAAAATCGTGTTGCTTTTTGCGATGATATGTTTTGTATTTAGCAATTCAGATGCGTCAGCTCCTTTACAACAATTTGAAAATGCAAACAAAGCATATAGATCGGGTGATTATCCTAAAGCAACACAACTGTATGAAGCGTTAATATCTTCTGGTCAACATAGCTCTGAAATTTACTTCAACAACGGAAATGGCTATTACAAAATGCAAAATTTCCCGAGTGCCATCTTAAACTATGAAAGGGCTAAAAGAATTGATCCGCTTGACGAGGATTTGAATTATAATTTAAAGATTGCTTATGCAAATACGGTTGATAAAATAGAACCTATTCCATTATTGTTTTATGAAAGATGGGGAAATGCTTTTTTACTTTCATTTAGACCGTCAACATGGTCGTGGATTGCGATTGTATTTCTTTGGATTTCACTTGCATTCGGTATATGGTATTTATTTGCACAAACAATATCTACAAAAAAATCTAGTTTTTTAACTGGTAGTTGTACATTAATTTTAGCACTACTGATTTTTGCACTTGCATCCTGTTCTCACAAAAAAAATTACGGACAAAAATCTGCTATTGTGATGGATGCGAATACCTACATCAAAAGTTCGCCTGATATAAAAAGCACGAATTTATTTATGCTGCACGGCGGAACAAAAATCGAAGTACTTGATGAGGCATCCGGATGGAAAAAAATTCGTATTGCGAATGGTAATAGTGGATGGGTTGAAGGGAAATCGGTTGCAGTAATTTAAGATAGTTGTTTAAACAATATTAATTTTCTTCACATCTTTTTAGCAATTTGATTCCATCCAAAAAAATTGTATTTGACATTTTTCTCTCCAAGATTTTTAGCTACGATATTCTTGCCTTTTTTACAAAGGAAAAGTTAGCTCTCCTATTAATATGTTTTCACCTACTATGCTTATTAGAGGACTAAATTTGAGACTACTCAAAATTTTATTATCTTTACTTGGGTATTAAGAATTTTAAATTGATCTTAAGATTTAATTAATAACTCCAAGTTAATAAAATGATTTATATCCAATTTTAGTAAATCACTTCATAAAAATAACCAATGAATGATTAAATAAAAATACAACTCATACATGAAAATTAAATATTTCCTAATCATTATTATTTTATTTTATTCAATGAAATCTTATAGTCAGATTTCGAAGAAAGAGCAATTAAATTATGAAAAGAATCCAGTTTGGATAGCGATGATGAGTGATACTCTCACGAATTATTACGAAGCAAATAATGCATTTACTAATTATTGGAAAGTACGACCATTACCCATCGAAGAAGAAGATATTATTGGTCATTCAGAAATGAAAAAAGAAGAACGCAATTCTTGGTTGCAAAAACTATTTATTTCCAAAAAAGAACGTCGAGAACAAGAATCGCAGTTATATGCATTTCAATATCGGAAATTTAAAAATTGGCAGCGTGAGATGAAACCTTATGTGCAAGATGATGGAAGCATCCTTACGCCCTCTCAACGCATCGCTATTTGGCAACAACAACAATCAAAACAATAGTTAGCATTAACATTCTTAATGAAAAAAATAATTATAATTTTAACTGCTTTATTGTTCATCAATTTAATTGTAGCTGAGGCACAAATTTCTGCTAACTGGAGGGTAACCGGACCGATTGCATTTCCAACAAATATCTCTGGACAAATAAATGGAATTGGCAGAGTAACACAAATTAAATTTCATCCAACAGATTCTACAAAAATTTACGCCACGAGTGCCTCTGGTGGATTATGGGCAAGTACGAATGCTGGACTAAATTGGAATCATTTAGGCACAGATAATATGCCGTGGACGCAATGCGCTTCCGTATGCATTGACTATACCAATGACTCGATCATCTATCTCGGAACTGGTGATCCAAATTACTATGGGCAAGGATTAGGCATTTGGAAAAGTGTGGATGGTGGAATAACATTTAATCCTTCCAACAACAATATCGGCAATAGAATGGCATTGGAACTTTTAATGGATCCTTCCAACGATTCTATTTTAATTGCAGCAACAGATGATGGAATATGGAAATCGTATGATGCAGGTAATTCTTGGCAAAATAAATTTTCTGGCAGTTCTTTTACAGATATGAAATATAAAGGGACTTCAATTGGCGATACACTTTATGCAGTTACGTATTCCGAATATTATCGCTCGATTGATCGAGGAGAAACATGGTCACAAATTACAAACGGTGTAGTTATTCCAAATGGAAATGGTGATGGGATGCGACTTGGAATTGGCATTGATAATTCTGATGTAATTTATTTAGGAATGGTATCAGACAATGGCACCATTTTGAAATCAACGGATGGAGGCACTACTTTTTCTACTGTATATAATAATCCTAGTCAGAGTCTAGTTGGATATGATGCAACATCAACTGGACAAGGGAATTATAATTTTGGTATTACTGTTGATCCATTAAATTCAGATCGCATATTACTAGTAGCACATTGTGTATGGAGATCAGATGATGGCGGAATTACCTGGACTAAATTGACAGATTGGCCTTCCGATTGTCACACCGATATGCATCAGATTATTTACAATCCTTATAACCACAACAATTTATTTAATGCCAATGATGGTGGAATATTTGTGAGTCATGATGATGGTGATAACTGGGATCCTTATTGTGATGGAATAGAAGCAACAGAATGTTATCATGCTGCACAAAGTCAACTGAAAACAAATATTGTTAGTATTGGAACACAAGATAATGGTGAACTATTTTATGATAATATTTGGAAAACAAATCGCGGAGGAGATTGGGGTGAACGAATGATGTATGATTTTCAAATTTATAATTGCGTTTATTATTTCAACGGTAATAGAAGAATTATAACAGCTGGTGATCAATCATGGGCGAATCCAGAAAGCAATCTCACTACGATGCTCTTTACACCCTTGCAACCTAATGCAGCGTTCGTTGGTGGTAATGATGTTTACAGAACATTTTCACTACATACCAATCCACCTACGTGGAATAAAATTGCAACAATAAATCAAACTGTAATGGCAATGGAATTATCCGCTACTGATAGCAATGATTTATATGTGGTAGTCGCAGGGAATCAAATCAAACATAGTATCAATGCATTTTCTCCATCACCAACTTTTATAACAATCGCAGCTCCGTCTAATACGAATAATGCAGCAAGTATTGCATTAGTAAAAAATAATTCGAATGTAGTTTACATCACTTGCGGAAGTAAAGTGTATCGTTCCTCCAATCAAGGAACATCGTGGACAAATATTACATCAAATTTGCCAAACATCAATATCCTTAAAATATTTCACGATAATTATTCAACCAATGAATCGGTATATGTTGGAACTGCACGTGGCGTTTATTATAAAAATGACACGATGAATACGTGGGCGAATTATTCACAAAATTTACCAAGCATTTCCGATATTCAAGATTTTATGATGATCAATGATGGGAGTCCGAATACCCGATTGCGTGTTGCTTATTATGGTCGAGGAGTTTGGGAGAGTGATATGGTTCAACCGAATAAAATTCCTGCCGCAGATTTCGCTGGTTTTCCGAAAGTAATTTGTCCGGGAAACAACGTTTACTTTTCTGATTCATCAACACAAAATACTACCACATGGAATTGGAGTTTCCCTGGAGGAACACCAGCAACGGCAACATCAAAAAATGTATCTGTATTTTATAACACAGCAGGTATTTATCCTGTAACACTGCTCTCTGGAAATTTAAATGGTGGTGATACAGAAACAAAAACCAATTACATCATTGTACAACCTGCATTAGCGTTACCCATAATAGAAGGATTTGCAGGAAATTTTTTGCCACCCTATTTTAGTTTTCAGGATGCTGGTGATGATGGTGTAAATTGGATACAATCAACAACAGTTGGAGGATATAGTTTGAGTACGAGCTGTGCCTTATTCGACAATTACAATGTGGATGCAGGAGGAAAATATGATGAAATAAGAACACCGCAATATGACATTTCCACCGTAAGTAATTTACAATTAAATTTTGACGTTGCTTATGCTGCTTATGGAAGTCCGTATAAAGATTCATTAGCTGTGCTGTACACTACAGATTGTGATAGCATTTTTACATTAATTTATTTAAAAGATCCAGTAGCATTATCTACTGCTGCTAATTTAACTACTTCCACATTTGTTCCATTAGCAACTGAATGGAGAACTGAAACTATTAATCTCACAAATTTAATTGGACAAAGTAAAATCTCTTTTGCATTTCAAAATAGAGGAAATTACGGACAAGCATTGTATATCGATAACATCAACATTAGTTCTTCCGTTGGATTAAATGAAACTGAAATAAAAAATCAAAATATTTCTATTTATCCAAATCCAACGAGTGGACAATTTTCATTATCAGTAAGCAATAACACATATAATTTATCCAACTATCAAGTAATGAATAATGTTGGTCAGGTTATTTTGAAAAACATGATAGATGCCAAACAAAACCAATTCAATCAAAGCATCGACCTCTCGAAATATGGCAAAGGAGTTTATCTTGTATCAGTGTTTGATAAGGGTGGAAATATGGTTAAGAATGTGAAAGTGCTGGTTTATTAGGTGGGGGGGGGATTGCGTGAATGAACCGTTATGTGCAAGCGTAAAGGACGACAGTGCTAAACATAAACAGACAGAAAAACGACATAAAAGCCAAGGCAGAAGTGCCTTATCAGAGTTAGAAGGAATTGTAAGTCCAGCATACACAATTGTAACACCAAAGAAAAATGCTGATTCACTTTTTTTTTCTTATTTATTCAAAACACCAAAGTTGATGAATCTGTTTTGGCGAAACAGTCAGGGATTAGTTGATGATACTTTGAATTGCAAGTTCAAAGATTTTGAAATTGTAAAAGTCAATCTCCCAAAAACAAAAGAAGAACAAACCGCCATTGCCCAAGTTCTGTAAGCAGCAGACACAGAAATTCAACTACTGAAAACAAGAACCGATAAATTAAGAGAGAAGAAAAAAGGATTGATGCAGGTGTTGTTGACTGGAAAAAAACGTCTATTGTAAGGGCAACCCTTGTGGTTGGCCAATAACCAATAAAAATAAAATACAGAAATGAACAAATATAACCCCAACATACATCACCGAAGAAGCATCCGCCTGAAAGGATATGATTATTCGCAGGCAGGATTGTATTTCAATACCATTTGCCTACAGGATAGGGCATGTTTGTTTGGAAAAATTGTGAATGACGAAATGATATTGAACGATGCCGGAAAAATGGCAGACGATGAATGGCAAAAAATACAGGAACGATTTTCCAATGTTCAATTACATGAATTTGTTGTAATGCCCAACCATTTTCACGCCATCATCGAAATCGTAGGGGCGACCCTTGTGGTCGCCCAAAATGACAGGAACGAACAAAATGATACGGTCGCCCAAAATGACAGGAACGAACAAAATGATACGGTCGCCCAAAATGACAGGAACGAACAAAATGATACGGTCG
>JANXSD010000164.1 GCA_025352785.1 Bacteroidota bacterium | reverse complement strand
CATATAAAACTTTGTAACTTCCATTTGTATTGTAAAAATAGCGATCCCATAAAACTGAACCACTTGAATCAAATAATGTTAACATGGCAGCAATAGGGCCAGGAGAAACAGTATCCCTGTAAAGACCAATGTGAATTAAATTTGTATTCGGTAATTGATATAAAGTTGTATTCCATATATCAGAATTGGTATAATGAAATGTTTTATCCCATATTTGATTCCCAGCAGTATCAATTTTTAATAAATGGTATTGATTGCCATGAAATATTCCTGATCCTGGAGCTCCTTTACAATATACTAAAACTATATTGCCATCAGTACTAAATATTATCCCATTTGCTATATTTAATTTATTTGATAAGTTATAAGGATACTTCCAAATTATGTTGCCGGTGCTATCCAGTTTATACGTAACAGCATTCGTTATGCCTAGTTGATAATTTAAAATATCATAACCTGTTACATATAAATTTTGCAAACTATCTGTAATTATACTTTGTAATCTCAGATTTGGTTCGTTTAAGCGGTAAGAATTTATTATTTGCCCAGATGTATCAATTGAGGCAATAAATTCATCAACAATATTACCATTAGGATTAGTAACATAACCTGTAAAATAAATTTTATTAGCCTTCTCATTATAAGTTACACCAAGTGGCACCCAACCCGAATCGGCTACTAAGGGAAATATTTTATCCCAAAAAGCGATTCCATTCGAATCCGTTTTTACTACTTTAAGCATGTAACGCAGTTTACCAATTGAATTAAACTCAATTTGTCCCCCAAAAGAATAGATGTTTTTGGAACTATCCATAACTGCGGAATAAAAAAAATCACTCGAATTAAATGGAAAGTTGGCCGCCATTATTGAGTCTGGGTGTGAAAAATAAAGTGTATCAATTAAATTTCCGTTCGAATCAATACGTCCGATTAAAGCATGAGCTTGATTAACTGCATCAAATGTTAATGAGTCATAAACATAATCTACAGTCTGACCTACAAATGTAAAATGATCTAAAAATGGATATATTTTAAACAAGTAAGATTCTGGGCTTATATTATAATATTTATCAAATACTACTTGTGATTTACAAAAAAATGGTGCTACAATAAATATTGAAATTATAAAAATCGCTTTTTTCATGATGATAGAATTTAATGAGAATAAAAAAGGGTGGAAGGTAAATTATTATCTTCCACCCTTTTTAAATTAGTTTACTTTAATTAACTTTTGACTTTCGATAAGATCACCTTTCTTATACAATTTAACTACATAAACACCAGAAGAAAGATCCATTAATGAGATTTCTTTTTCATTCTTAATGGCAAATTCCAATTGAATTTTTCCTAACATATCCAAAATTGAAACCGTATACACTTCAGAATTTGTTTTCAAAAATTTTATTACTGTATTTTCATTAGCGGGATTTGGGAACAAAGAAAATTTATTGTTACTTTTCTCTTGATTGTTTCCTATGCGGGTATATCCGGTATCTGTAGGAATGCTGAGTGTTTGAATACTTTCCAATATTTGAGAAAGCATGGTTCGTGCTTGGGCTCCAATAGGGTGATCGGAGAGTGAATATTGTTGGATTATTGAATACTGACTCGAATCAACTTCTTTAATTGATTTATTGTTTTTCGATATACATGGCGAATTTAAAATTATAAATCCAACCAAAAATATAAGTATTTTTTCCATCTAGCTAACGAATTTACAAAATATTTATGCATCCAGCAATTCATAATTAACGTATTATATACATGTCTAAATATCCTACCACTCCTGCTGTCCTTAGTTTGTAACTAAGGACAAGACTATTATTTAGTAAAATTTCAAATTGTCTGAACTATGATTTATTTGATTACTTTGATTAGAATGATTAATATTTTTCATTGGGGGGAATTGGCACACTGGCACATTGGCAAATAGGCACCCCACCTACTCCACCTTCACAATCTTCTTCGTACCCGCTGCATAATCATCAACGCTAAGTGCAACTAAATAATTACCAGAAGTATATCCCTGTAATGAAATTGATGTGCTTGAAATACCTTTGTTTATTTCCTTTTGCAGTAACTC
>JANXSD010000153.1 GCA_025352785.1 Bacteroidota bacterium | reverse complement strand
AATTACAGTTGGTGGAAATTCAAGTACGACTGTTGGAATTCAATTTAATAATACGATTATACAAACATTTGTTTCAGGAGGTACCATATCGGGAAACATAGATTTCACTGTTAACACTGGTTCTATTTTATCGATGGGAACGAGTGTCGTTGGTGGTAGAAATTTTACTTTGTCATCAGGTGGCGGTTTAGAGATTGGATCAACTGCAGGAATCACAAGTTCAGGTGCAACAGGAAATATACAATCAACTGGAATAAGATCACTGAATGCTACAGCAGATTATACTTACAACGGATCATCGGCACAAGTTACAGGCAATGGATTGCCATCAACCATTAGAGATCTTATTTTAAATAATAGTGCTGGATTAACATTGACAAACACAATTACCGCAAGTAATGCTATCACATTTACTAGTGGAAAAATTACTACGGGTGCCAATGAATTAAGAACCACTAACTCTTCGACAAATTGTATAACAGGAAATTCATCTACCAATTATGTTATTGGAAATCTTCGTCGAAGTGTAAGTTCATCAGGTACGTATACGTATCCAGTTGGTACTTCTAGTTATTCTGAACTATTAACAGTTACTTTAAATAGTGTATCAGGATTTTCTACTTTGCTTGGTTCATTTACAAATGCTAATCCAATTAATCCATCTTATCCTTTAACTGGAATTGTTGCAAGTGAAGCACATATTGATAGCATGCTCAATTATGGTTATTGGACGTTAGCACCTAATAGTGGAATTACTGGAGGTAATTACACCATTAAAGCAGCAATGAAAGGCTATACTAATACAATTGCGTCAAGATATTATTATCCACTTTTAATTAGAACAAATTCAACTTCTTCTTGGCAACAAACTGGAAGTGATGCAGCATTTAAATATACATTAGGAACATTAACTGCGAATAAAAGTGGACTTACTTCTTTTGGTGATCTTGGGATTGGTTTCGGTGAAGGCCCTCCCATTTTATGTTTTGATAACCACACCTTGATTTCTGGTGTTGATTTACAAGTGGGTGCTATTTACCTCGTAACTGATGTTGGAATGGGTTTAGATGCATGGATTCAAGTATTAGATTTTACTGGAGGTGCTACCATTTCTGATGTCGATAATTTTACTGGAAGCAATGGATATGATGATGCTTGGCAACCATTTATTAACACTGCAGCAAATACAACATCTTCTGTGGGATGGAAAATTACATTTAAAGTAGGAGGAACTTCAACTGATACAATTGTTCCTAACATAATTTTTGCAGCTATTGATGTCGATGGGAATGGTTCTGATTTAAAAGAATTTGTTACTGCATATAAACCTTATAGTGTTTCACAATCAACGGGGTCTACATTGGTATTAACACAATCAAGCGGAGATTATACAGCAACTGCGGGCTCTTATGCGACTATTGCTAATATCGATACGAACCATACGGAAGCAATGTTTATGGTAAATTATAGAAATATAAACAACTTTAGTTATAGAACAGGTGCAATCACAACTGGAAGTTCACAAGTAAGACAAGCATCGTTATATTTTAAATCCTTTTTTAATTTACCTGTGACAACTTTACCGATTGAGCTATTGTATTTTGAACCCAAATTAATTGGCAATGATGTAGAAATATCTTGGGCTACTGCAACAGAAAAGAATAACGATTATTTTACAATCGAAAGATCTACTAATGGAAAGGATTTTGAACAAATCGTTAGAAAGCAAGGTGTAGGTACTAGTAATTTAAAACATTATTATTCTGTGATTGACAAGAGCCCACAAAAAGGAAATAATTATTATCGATTAAAACAAACGGATTATGATGGTAAATTTGCTTATTTTCCAATTAAGGTTATTCATTATGAAAGCACTGAAATTACTAAGAACATTTCATTTCAAAATATAAGTCCAAATCCATTTACTGAAAATTTTAAAATTAATTTTAGTTTAAAGATGGAAGCTAATGTCGATTTAACGATTCTAAATTCATCAGGACAAATAATTGCTCAAGAAAAAATAGGTGCAACAGTTGGACATAATTCTTATGAGTTCGTTGACAAATATGATTTAAGTAAAGGAGTGTATTT
>JANXSD010000117.1 GCA_025352785.1 Bacteroidota bacterium | reverse complement strand
ATGAAAACCATGTCCGAAGATTTAAGTCGAGACATTGCACAAATTGACACTGCATTAGTCACGATAGATTCGTTATTACTACCTGTATTTGATAAATCCCTTGTCTTACTTTACCTCGAAGATTATTCCGACAGTAGTGTAAAGAAGATGTATGTATATGTTCCAAAAGCGTCCAGGTTTTTAAACATAAATTTTGAAACCAGAACAATAAACCAGTTGCAAAATTCCGGTAATCTACGGCTTATAAGAAGTCAAGAAGTTACTGACAGTTTAGCGTCATATTGGGAATTGTGCAACGAACTAAAAAATCCCTTACTTCCAGGTTATGCAGAAATTCGTAGCAAGACAAAAGAATTAGTATACACATTATTTAGTATGAAGTATTACATAAGCTACTCACCATATTATGGCTTAAAAAATAACGAGCAACCAAAATTATTATCGAACGATAGGGTTCAGTTTATTAAACTGGCAAACTATATTTCTAATCTTCGGTCACAAGCAATGGGTCCTATTAAAATAAGTT
Organism: Bacteroidota bacterium; assembly: GCA_025352785.1. GTDB lineage: Bacteria > Bacteroidota > Bacteroidia > AKYH767-A > OLB10 > JANXSD01. The sequence goes on along the minus strand of JANXSD010000117.1, from coordinate 12,579 downwards.
TGCTTAATGAAAAAAGACAAGCCAACAACTTGATTAAACTTATAAAAAAGAAATATTGTTTTGAATAAAAACCTATAGAAACTCACACACATTACTTACATAAAGCTCTCGAAAATAATTTCGTTAGGAATTTAATTTTGGTAAAATAGCAATCATTACATAAAACCAAAGTCCAGTTACATTTCAACTGGAGTATGATGAGTTTATTGCAAAATATGGATTTGAAACATTTAAAGATGAATAAAATAATTTGGCTAAAGCCAACCATTGAATATGGCTTTAGTTTTCCTCCAGCTAAAGCAGTAGGAAATCCAAGCAAAGGATAATTCAAAGCTACATGAATATAATTTTCCTCTAGCTAAAGCAGTAAGAAATCCAATCAAAGGGCAATTCAAAGCTACATGAATATAATTTTCCTCTAGCTAAAGCAGTAATAAATCCAAGCAAGGGGCAATTCAATGCATTAGAGAATTTATAATTTGCTACATAGCTTTAGAATTAAAATCAAATAATTCAGTGCCACCTGGCTTCAGCCTGTGGACAGAGTAAATAAAAAATCAAATTGGCTTTAAGCCAAATAAAAATAAACATTATGCCTTTTGTAAAAGTGTACATTCATTTTGTATGGAGCACCAAAAACAGAGTTCCATATCTTAAATCAAAAGAAATCAGGCAAGCCATGTGGCAACATATAAAAGACAATGGAAATACAAAAGGAGTATTTATTGATTTTGTAAATGGGCATTTGGACCATTGTCATTGTTTGGTTTCATTAGGAACTGAACAAACAATAAGCAAGGTAATGCAACTGATAAAAGGGGAATCCGCATTTTGGTTTAACAAACAAAATTTTATTGATAAAAAATTAGAATGGCAGGACGAATATTATGCAGTTTCGGTTTCTGAATCCGTTCTTAGCACTGTTCGGGAATACATAAAAAATCAAGAAGAACATCACAAGAAAAAAACATTTCAACTGGAGTATGATGAGTTTATTGCAAAATATGGATTTGAAACATTTAAAGATGAATAAAATAATTTGGCTAAAGCCAACCATGGAATATGGCTTTAGTTTTCCTCCAGCTAAAGCAGTAGAAAATCCAAGCAAAGGGCAATTCAAATCTACATGGCTTTAGTTTTCCTACAGCTGCAGCAATCGGAAATCCAAGCAAAGGGCAATTCAAAGCATTAGAGAATTTATAATTTGCCACAGTCTTTAGCCTTTGGATATAAAAATTAAAAGCAAATTGGCTTTAGCTTTACAACCCATCAAAAAATTAAAACCTATGGAAATCACGCCCATCACTTACACAAAGCACCAGGAAAAAATTTCTGGCATTACTTCTTCGAATTTTTTATGTTGTTTCTTGCCGTGTTCTGTGGATTTCTGGTTGAGAATTTCAGAGAACATAAAATTGAAAGGGAAAGAGAGGAACAATATATTGTAAGTTTGTCTGAAGACTTGGTGGAAGATACAACTTCGTTTAATAGGATGTTAGATAATTTTAATTTAAACATTGCAAAAATGGATTCTTTAAAATACTTATTGTGTAGTGATAGCGTATCTCAAAGAAGTGCTGATTTATATTATTGGGGCAGATGGGCTTCCAGAGGACAATGGTTAACACTGAACGACCGGACTATCCAACAAATGAAAAATTCAGGCGGCTTTCGCCTTATCCAAAATGAAAAAGTTTCTAAAGCGATAATTGAATACTACAACAAGCTCACCTTTATTGAATCCGTTCAAAATATAGACCAGCAAGAATCTCAAGAATACAGAAAAATTGCAATTAATATTTTTAATCCACTAACATTTGACAATATGATTACAACAGAGAATGATATAATAAGGCCATCTGGAAACCCATCACTGTTAACTAATGATAAACAAGAATTAATACGCCTTGCCGGTATGCTTTCCTACATGAAAAATTTCAGGTTGGCACTTGCTACAGCAGAAAAGAAGATGAAACTGAATGCAATAAATTTAATTAGCTTACTAAAACAACAGTATCATCTTGAATAAAATAAATTTATGGAAACTCACGCCCATCACCTACATAAGGCATCAGGAAAAAATTTCTGGCATTACTTCTTTGAATTCTTTATGTTGTTTCTCGCTGTATTCTGCGGATTTTTAGTTGAAAATTTTAGAGAACATAAAATTGAAAGGGAAAGAGAAAAGGTATATATGGAATCAATGGTAGAGGATTTGAAAACAGATCCAGCTAAGGTGGCATTGATGGTTAATAAAAGTTCACAAGTTATAATATTTGCTGATTCGTTGATTCATTTACTACGCAATAAAGATTGTGACAAATATGGTCAAACGATGTATTATTTAGCGCGAAAAATTACAACCATAAACATGCGATTTGAACTTAATGATCGCACATATGAACAAATGAAAAGTTCGGGTTCACTAAGATTAATTTCCGATAAAATAATTTCTGATTCTGTTTTGAATTATTATTCAGCTCAATCGAATTTTATAATGCAGGAAGGAATACAAAATACCAGAGCCAATTCATATTTTGATTTTATAGGAAAATTATTTGATGCATCCGTTTTTCAAGAGATGCTACAGGTTTATCCGTATGATTATCATTTACCCAATGGTAATCCTGCATTACTCACTCATGATCTTGCAATTGTAAATGAATTCATAAGCCGCCTGCATTATCTTGGGACTATATCAGCGGGCAACTCGGGTCAGGTTCGTCTGCGCATTAATCAAACCAATAGACTGATCGATTTAATTCAAACAAAATATAATCTGAAATAATTCCCCAATTCAAATATGGAAACTCACGCCCATCACCTACACAAAGCACCAGGAAAGAAATTTGGACATTACTTTTTTGAATTTCTTATGTTATTCATTGCTGTTTTCTGCGGATTTCTGGTGGAGAATTACCGGGAAGACAAAGTAGAAGAGCACCGGGCCAATCAACTTGCAAAAAGTTTTTATGCGGAATTGAAAAACGATTCTGCCACTGCAGTACTAAAAGTGGAAAACAGAATTAAGCAAGAGGAGGCATTAAATTATCTGATGAAATATTTTAAAGATAGCAGCCTCACTAATGTTTCAAAATCTTTTGAAATTAATTTTCTCTATGGAATTCTTTTTCGTACACCTTCAGTTTTTGAACCACGAACGGTAGTACTTGAGCAATTAAAAAATTCTGGCTCGTTACGTTATTTCAAGAATGATGAATTGCAAAAGCTTGTTGGGGATATTTCTGTTGCTATTCATAATATAATGGACAGGCAGAAATTAGAATCAGATGTGCGCATGGAATACCTGAATCCATTAATTATTAAATATCATGATTACGATTTTGAAGAAATGCTTTGTCATAATTATGAAAAAATTATTTTTCAGGCGACTCAGGAATACGAAAAAAACAACGAATTTTTCCCATTTCAGCTGAAACATTTAGAGTCAATGGACAGAGAAACAATTATAAATACTTTAGGATTTTACGGCAGAAATGGCATGCGCTCAACCCGCCAAGTTCATATTCAAAAATATATAGACATTAATGCGAATTTGCTTGCATTGTTAAGAAAAGAATATCACCTTGAGTAAAAACATATCTGAAAACAACTCCAATGTCACTCATTTACATCATACCTATTTTAATAATTATTGTTTTTGTAATTTATAGAAACAAGAGAAGGAAATAAATATGAAAAGAATAATCACACTGATTCTTTTTCTAATAAGCATTCAGGCTGTATTTGCTCAAAGTAATACAACAGATAGCGCAAAAGCTGCATTAGCCAATTACAAAAACCCATTGGAGCGTTTCACCGCCACCATAAAATATTTAGAGGCTAATGACGCTTATGCAGGAAGTTACATTGACTCGGCATTGTGCATTGACTTATTACAAATAGCACAACAGCTACAAAACGATTCGTTGCTTGCAACCAGTTATAACTGGATTGGATATTTTTTTTCATTAAAAAAGGGGGACAATACTACTGCTCTTGAATATTATTTTAAAGCATTGCCTTTGGCAGAAAAATTTAATGACAAGCGAAGAATAAGTTCACTCTATTTTGATATTTCAAACGTATATTATAACCTCAAAAATATTGACGAGTACTATAATTTTACAAAGAAAGGTGGAGAAAACCTTCCTGATAAATCTTCTCCTAAATACGATTACATGCTGGTACAGTTTCAGAGAAATATGGGTGCTACCTATCAGGAAAGAAATCAATTAGACTCCGCTTTATTTTATGCTCAGGCTGCCGAGCAAACATATAAACGGCAAAAAGGCAGAGTTTTTAATACCCAAATATTAAGCTTAATCGCTGACATCTACGCCAAAATGAATGACGATGCATTAGCAGATGTTTACTTTAATAAAGCACAAATAGCTGCCGATTCAATTTTCAGGAAAGATATTTTTTTTAGACGGTATATTCCATTCCTGATAAAGCGAAATAGAATGGACGAAGCAAAATTACGAGTTGAAAAGTTTTGGGAATTGGCATTAGAAATGCAAAACCCGAACGTAAAACTATTAGCAGCAGAATTTAAAAGAGATGTGTTTGATAAGCTTAATAACACCGATAGCGCCTATTATTATTCAAAAGTTGAATCTCAATTAAGAGAATCCATTTTTAATCAAAATAGTCAAAACACCATACAGGCATTGGCTTTTAAAGAACAGTTGCGTGGGATGGAAGATGCTGTAAAAAAAGCAGAAGAGGAACAGCAACGCAAACAAAATATTCAATACGCTTTAATTGCCCTTGGCATTCTATCATTCATCATTTTATTTTTTCTTCTCAGCCGCAGCATCATCGTTACCGAAAAATGGATTTCGTTTTTTGGAATATTAGGATTGTTAATTGTATTTGAATTCATCAACTTACTTATTCATCCTTTTTTAGAACGTGTAACACATCATTCACCTTTGTTAATGTTGATGGCTTTGGTTGCACTTGCATCATTGCTTATTCCTTTACATCACCAGATGGAAAAATGGATTAGGGAAAAAATGACGGAGAAGAATAAAAAAATAAGATTGGAGAATGCGAAGAAAACTATTCAGCAGTTAGACACCAAGTCAGACAACAAATCAAATTAGAGGCATGGAACATAATCAGAACCATAAAACTTTCTCATCATAGCTAAACAATTATTATGGCTAAAATTTTAGTTACTGTATTTATGAGTTTGTTATCGTTGAGATAATGAATTAATCAAAATAATAAGGTGAATCTAAGAAATGTTTTCATTAATTACCGAATGGAATTTCAACATAAAAAATCCCTGAAGTATAAGCACTTCAGGGATTTTTTATGTTGTTAAAATAAATTATGCGCTCGCTAATGATCCTTTCAAAAAGTCGATAACATTTACTTCAGTTACATCAATTGATTTCATATCTGCAATATGCCAACTCAACCAATCACCATAGTGAAGTAAATACATCGAACGTTGTAATTGTGTTTCACCTTTCGAATGAATCTCGAAATAATTTCGAGTATATTTTTTTACTACATCACTTGTAATCGACATACGTTTTTGTGTACGTGAATAATCATCCACACTTCTAAACATCAACACATAAGCATCAGGATGAGGCTCTGTCCAGCCAACTAATTCATTGTGATTCATCTCTGGCAAAACGTTGTGCCAACACAACATTTTACTATTTTCATTTATCTGTTGACGTAAACGAATGGCAATTCCTTCGTAGCGTGCTTCACAATAAATGATTGGAAGTTTACCAATTAATTGTTCTGCAAGCACACGACTCGCAGATTCAGTATCTGCAGCTTCTTTATCTAATAAGGTGATGCAATCATTCAAATCTTTACGGAAGCCATCACTAATTAAACCATTGCCTTGAAGTACATATAAAAGTTGTGTTGCAGAATATCCAAAACTTGCACGAGGAGGATTTCCTCCAGGGATAGTAATTGTATCGCAATTATTTTCTTTAGCCATGGCTGCAATTTTTCCACCGGAAGTAACACAAACAATTTTAGCGCCTTTCGTTAACGCGGTCTCCATTGCCTGAACTGTTTCTTCAGTATTTCCTGAATACGATGAAATAATCACCAATGTATTCTGATTAACAAACGAAGGAAGAAAATAATCTTTGTTAACAATCATAGGAACTTTCATTTCCTTATCGGTGATTTGAGCCATTACCGTTCCGCCGATTCCTGAGCCTCCAAGTCCTGAAACTAAAACATTGTGGATTGGATTTTTTGATGGGGTTAAAACAGCTTTTTCACCAATCGCGATTGCTTCGCGCAGTTGTGTTGTAAAGTTGGCAATAAGATTTTTCATTGGCATAATGATATGGTTTTGATAATTGGTTTGGTAGTGTAAAGATATAAAGCTAAAATTTAATTGTAAATATTCTCACTTAATTTATGCACTTTTCTAAAATGATTTACCGATAAGCCTATTTCGGATTATTGTAATAGGGAATCACCACACTATGGCAAGGAGCAAATATACGTTTGCTAGTAGCAAAGCGTTTCATTCGGTGGTGAATTTATATTGAAATTTGAAAAGAGGGTATTTAATTGACATTCCTTGTATTAATTTTTTCAGACTGTAGCGATGGTAAACGCAACGAATTTAACCTCGAAGGGGAGGAAAACTTTCCAGCCAACATTTTATTCATCCCACCGATTTTCATAGGAGATCAATATTATCCATAATAATACTTTTCTCAACGCTTTTTGTACGCTTAGTGGATATATTTATGTTTAAACAATAAAAATAAAGTATTTCGATAGCGAGGGTCAGTTGGCAGGTGTTTTAGGCCACTAAAATGCTCATGTCCACTTACGACACAGACCAAATAGCTAACTAAAAATTACGGAATAAGGATTGTTTCGAGATTTATTTTTGGGACTCACTAAACTATTAAAAGTATTGCTAGCAGTTTAGCTGGATTAATATTTAGCCAAATGCTTCAAACAGAGGTTGATTTGGAGAGTGTAATTTCTCTTTTGGAGTAGTTAGGATCAAAATAGGAAAAAAGATATTTAGAAAAATACAACGATTTTGAGACTTGTTTACCGCCTCATTAATTGAAAAGTACAGGTGGATGTTACTGGGCTAAACGGTTAAAAGGGATCTTGTGAAAAATTGTTGTAGAAAATATCAACATACTAATAGAGTTGCGGGGGATAGGTTGACTCTTAATTTGCATGATGATAGTGATGTTCGTAAAACACACCCAGTAACACTTCCTGCCTGTATTGTAAATTTTTTGAGTAATCGGGATTATAAATTAAGTGTAGGTCAAAACGCAATTGCAAATATTTTAAGAAGCGAATTGCAATTCTATTATTGAAATCTAAATTGACGGCTGTTCGATTTAAGGCATTAAAAAATAAACGCGAATCATTTTCTACTAACACAATATTTTGATAAAGTTCTTCATACACATTTAACTGTGCACTGAAACCATAAGCTGATTTTACATAACTATGTTTGGTAATAAATAAAGATTGATCTTGTTCACGCGTCGAATCTGGTAGTTCAGGATTTCGAGGACGTGTATTAAATTTTGCTGTAACAAATGCAATATTGATACTACTACTTTTCCATAAATTTTTATTGAAGCCATAAGCAAGTTCTAGTGTTGCTGGATTAAATATTCCTCCCGACCAATCGCGATGTATACCATTTTCTATTTGTCTATTCGTATAATTATTTAACCACTGTGTACTCAAAAAAACAGAATAGCTATACTGCATATTTTTATTTGACTTATCATTCCATTGTAATCGCATACGAGCATAATCGCTACTTTTCAACCAGATGGAATCGGCATAACGCATGTAACTTATTTCAGTGTGAAAACTGTGATAATGTTCCCAACCAGATTGCCGTGTAAGCCGTTGGCGCAGATCTATCACACCTAAAAATGAAACCATAGAATGATTCGCCATATCCCAATTATGTTGATCGACATAGGATGCCGATAACTCCCCATTTACAGTTAAGCGATTATAAGTAATGCTATCTCTCTTCGGACAACTGAGTGTATCTTGTCCATAAAAGAAGAGAGGTAACAAAAGCAATTCGCAAATCATAAATAGAAACTTCATTGGTGATTAATGACAATAAGTTGTTCGTACATGGCAATAGATTTTCACACGCAGGTTGCGTTATTTTTTTAAGGAATGTAGAAAGAGGAATATCTGTTGCTATTGTTCGATAGCAATGATGATTACATCAATGAAGATGGGAATCTACAGTACAGATAGGGTTATGAGAGGTGATTTTTAGACAAAGCGATACTGATGCGATACAGTCAAGTACCACAAAGAATGTTTTGTCTGTATTTAATACAGCCTCAGGTAATAAGAAGTAAACTTTTTTTCATAATGCTTTTTTGAAGTGGAACATAAGTTTAGAAAGAAGGTTTTGTTGTTCCAAACAACATTAATAGCAGAACGAATAAGGCACTAATACGATTCAAATAGATGTTACAGGTAGAAGAGGGGCTTCGTGTTCTTGATAGAATCTGTAATTCTATTAGCGAAAGTATATTATTATTTCATAGCATCCAAGAAAAATTAAAAAATAATTCAAATTACATAAATAATTTTTTTCCTTCCTCATAAGGTAATTTATATTTTACTACCTCTAATGCAAATTGAAAAAGGAGTTTTATATTATGACAAAAAAATAGCCGACATGCAAACACGATGTTATGTAGTCGTTTTTTTATTAGTTAATAATAGGCTGTGTTCTTCACTAATTTTATTTTCAATGTTATAATTTACTCGGAATAAATGTGGTTCATGAAATCCGCTGGCAACAAGAAATTTAGTTATGGTATTTAAATTATGATAATTGAAATAAGTTCTGTCACCAGTACTTGTAGTCTTAAACCCTGATTGCATTTCGTTGCCTTCAACAAAGCTTAAGTAAAAAACACCGCTCTCATTTAGCATATTACCTACATCAGAAAATAGTTTTAAACTTTCATCCTCTGAGATGTATGGCAAACAAAAACCACAAATAATTCCATCATACTTTCTTTTAATTTCATTTATCATTCGACAATCCAAAACACTAAAAGAAGCTGCAGGGTTATTTTTTTTAGCAAGGAGAATCATGTTGGGTGAAATGTCAATTCCTTCCATTATATAGTTTGGATTTTTTGACAAAAGATATTTTGTAATGTTCCCAGGTCCACATCCGATTTCTAAAATATGGGCACTTTCTTTAGTAATTGCCTTACAAAATAAATCATAAGTTTCATTGTAGAGTTCCAAGTCCATAAACTTTTCTTGGTATAGTTGAGCAACCTTATTCCAAGTCTCAAACGTTTCTTTATAGGGATCCATAGGGTTAATTAAATTTAGGAAAGCATGTTGTAATGTGTTTTTAAAGTAATAAATAATTAATGTGTTCTTAATTATTTTCCATTTTTATAAACCACACCATTTTTCATGACGAAGGAAACATGTTCTAAAGAAGTAACATCTGCAATTGGGTCATTGAAAACGGCAATAATGTCTGCATATTTTCCTATTGATATGGATCCAGTTTTTGTTTTCATATCAAGTAAATCAGCTGCCGAAATTGTTGCAGTTTGAATCGCTTGCATGGATGTCATTCCAGCTTTAATCATGTAAGCAAAGTCTCTTGCGTTTTCCCCATGTGGTATCACGGAAGCATCAGTACCGTAAGCTATTTTAACACCTGCCTTGACAGCATTTGCAAAACACTTTTCTTTTTGGACACTTAAGCTTTTTGCTTTATTAATAATTTTTTCTGGAAACCCTTTTTGAGAATATGTTTGTATAATATAATCAAGAGCATATAATGTAGGAACTAAATAGGTTCCTTTTTGTTTCATCAAAATAATTGTTTCGTCATCTACTAAACTACAATGTTCAACGGAATTCACTCCAGCCATAACAGCCATTTTAATTCCTTCAGCACCATGTGCATGTGCTGCTACTTTTTTCCCCCAACGATGCGCTTCATCAACAAGTGTTTTCATTTCTTCTAATGAATATTGTGGTGCACCAACACTTTCTTCTTCCGATAATACTCCAGCAGTAGCGCAAAATTTAATTACATCAGCACCCCATTTTACATTGTTTCGAACACGTTTAATAATTTCATCATTACCATCGGCAACGCCAGTAAAATCTTTATTTCCTTTCGTATCAAGATTCGGATTGAAGCCATTCATATCTACATGACCACCTGTTGCGCCTATAGCAAATGTTGCTACAAGCATTCTTGGTCCCGGTATTGTTCCGGCATTTATTGCATTACGCAAAGAGATATCAATTAAATTATCGGAACCTAAATCACGAACCATCGTAAAGCCAGCCATAAGTGTACGTTCAGTATAAATATGCGCCACAACAGCATAATCAATTGGTGATTTGCGAAACATATCACCATAGTAATCATTGCTTGGTTCAGATGTAATGTGAGTATGACAATCAATTAATCCTGGTAAAACAGTAGTCGAACTTAAATCAAATATCTCTGCTCCTTGCGGTATAGAAATATTTACTCCAACAGCTTTAATAATGTTGCCTTCAATTAAGATCATTTGGTTGCTTAATACTTTACCATTTTCAGTATCGATAAGTTTACCAGCTTTTATTAGTTTGAATTTGGATTGCGCTTGTGAAATTGTAACGATTGAGAAAAGTGAAATAAGAAGAATAACAATTTTATTTTTCATGATTTTATATCTAAATATTAATAGAAGAACGAATATAATTAAAACGACAAAGCCGAAGAAAATTTTTCTTCGGCTTTGATGTCGGATTTAAATGCAAATTATTTTACAATAAAAACACCTTGCATCTTTTGGCTATGACCAGGGTATGTGCAAACATATTGGTATTCTCCTGCAGGAGGTGCCGGGAAAATAATTTCTTCCTTCTCCCCTGGTTTCAATAAATTTCCAAACACTAAGATGTCATCATCTTTCGGAATATAATTTTTATCAATTCCTGCTTCTATTCCTTTTTGAGCAATTCTTTCTAAACTACCTTTACGTATTAAAACCCAGTTATGTGGCATAGAAGGATCAGTGGCTTGGCTAATGAATGTAAGTTTAATTGTATTACCAACAGGAACAGTAAGGGTACTTTGATCGTATTTCATTTCAGCCATGGATGCTCCAGTTGCTTTTAATGTTATTTCTGTAACCGCAGCTTTCGGATCAATCGCATTCTTGTCATACTTCGGACCTTCATCTGCCAATAATGTTGCACCAGAAGTTTCTTTTGTACTGTCGATGGTTTGTGTAGCCCCTTCTTTGTTACCACCACCACAGGATGCTAAAAACAAAGTTGTAGATGTTGCAAGTACTAATAATTGCTTTTTCATTTTTTTTTTTTTAATTGTAACAAGTATGAACCAATAATGTTTATTTGTTCTTTAAAAAGCTATGCCCGATCAATTTGAAATACTATTAATTGTTAATAGATATAATGTATCAGCAGTCTTATTTTAACATTTCATCAATAGTTGCTGTTGTTACGCTATGATATCCTGGTCTTGCTTTTTTGTATATTTCTTTTGCCTTAATTTTCCCTTCAGTTGTGGCGGCTAAAGCAGCATATAGTGGTTTTACAAATTTACGCCGGCCTACAGATGTTAGAAAGTGTACAAGCGAAGTTTCAGAGGGAGCGTAATGACTTTTAATAGTGTGTAATAACCAATCAAATAAAATTTCAGAATTACCGCTTGATGATAAGTGAAATGTTTTATCAAGATCAGCCATCATTTCATTGTTCATGGAGTCGGGTAGTTGACGTAAGAAATACAACCAATGGTGTGTTGTCCAATCATTCGTAATGATTTTATTTGCTGGAGTTCCTGCTTTAAATTCTGCCGCCATCTTTCCAGCTTTTTCTAATTCCAGCGAATTAATTATTGGACAATTATCTGGCAAACCTGCTTTATATACCCAATCATTAATGCGGATTTTATTTTCGAGAGCAGTATCGCCTTTAATAAGTTCTTTGTGGAGATATTCTAAGAAAGTTTTTGTGGTGATACTTTGAAATTTATGCGCAGCAAAATATTTATTAATGAATGCATCCCATTTTTCACGTCCTACGGCAAACTCTATTGTTGTTAAAAAGAATCTTCCTTTTTCATAAGCGATATCCGTCATTCCAGCATCAGCATCACGACCTTTTAAATCGAGATGCAGTTGCGTATCAGCATTATCTTTTCCTATTTCTTTAATCGTTTCAAGGAGATCATCTTTACTTAACACTGTTAACATATCAGCATATGGTTTGCCATATAATTTTTCCATGATACGTGTTTCAAAGTATACAGTAAAACCTTCGTTCAGCCAGAAATCATCCCAAGTAGCGTTCGTCACAAGGTTACCGCTCCAACTATGTGCTAGTTCGTGAGCGATGAGAGAAACCAATGAACGATCGCCAGCAATAATTGTCGGAGTTGCAAAAGTTAATCGTGGATTTTCCATTCCTCCGAAAGGAAAGCTAGGAGGTAAAACCAAGACATCATATCGTCCCCATGCATAAGGCCCATAAAGCTCTTCTGCTGCTGCAATCATC
>JANXSD010000116.1 GCA_025352785.1 Bacteroidota bacterium | reverse complement strand
AATTACGAAATCATTTGGCCCAACTGATCGATTAGGGCTAAATGAAAAAAGTTGTTGTATTATTCCAGATGTATCAAATTTTGCAAAGTAGGGATTATCGATTGTCGGCCAACCAGGAAATAAAATTCCAGGAATTGCTGTTTCTATATAAACTATTGGTTTACCATCATGATCTAATTTTAATCCTTTGCCATAAGCATAAGCAGGTGTTCCAGGAATGCCTGAAATTTTTCCCCACAAATAATTTCCACTTGTATCAAATTTTGCTAAAAACATTTCTGGATCATGAATAACAAAAGTGCTATCAAAAAAATAGGTGGTATCATTATTTCCTCCTTCTAAATATCCTGCCAAATAAATATGTCCAAATTTATCTAGTTCTATACCCCATGCTTCGTCATAGAAAACACAGCCCGCAGTTTTTACCCACAATAAAGCACCTTGGCAATTATACTTTGCCAAAAAAATATCATAATAACCATACGAGGTTACGGGTGATCCATTAAAATCAGCAAGTGCCATTACTCTACCGCATGCGTACACATTTCCATCAGCATCTATTTGCATGTCTTGTACTTTTTCATCAGGCGATAAACTATTAAGATCAGATAACTGCCCGCCCATTCGAGTTACCCACTGGATCGATTGGGCGTTTGTGTTATGTGAAAAGATGCCCAATAACACAATTGAAATTATAATTATTTTTTTCATGTTCAGTTTATTTAATTATAAAGCATAGAACTTCTTAATATAGGTCTGCCGTTAATTTATTATTAATTTTTTTACAATATTCTTAGTAGAACCATTAAGAGTTGTAAGTGGCTGGTTTTTTCGACAGGTTGTAAATGTAGTTTGTTGAATTGAAATTTGCAATGAACTAAAACGGAAGCAAGCAATGCTGAGGAGCAACTTGCCAGGGATAAGTTCACCCGACGGAATGTCGATATTACAGAAGCGGTTGTATTAATATACAATCGCTTTTGATATTCTGGAGGGTTCATGCCTGAGGAAAACCTAAGCAGCATATTCAATGGGTGTTAACATGTTCAATGATTCATGTGGCCTTTTGTAATTATAATCTTCTTTAAACTTACTTGCAAGTTCAATGGCATGATTTACTGAAAAGAACATATTTGGGTCAAAGAGATCTTCTCGTGCAGTTCTGTTAAACCTTTCTACAAAGGCATTTTCCTGAGGGCTTGCTTTAGGGATTTTACTCCAGTGAATTGCATTATCATTCATCCATATCTGAAATTCTTTTGAAATAAATTCAGGACCATTATCACTTCTTATTGCTTTTGGTTTACCATACATCTCAATAGCAGTAGTGAGATATTCAATTAATCTGATAGCAGGAATACTATGAGCGATAAATATCCCCTTGCCACTCGCATATATAACATTAGAATTGCCCGGTTTAAATTCTATTCCGCGCCATTCAGGATCAACTGCAGGTAGGCCATTAACTGTACCTAACAATGACCATTGAGGTGAATTTGCTAATGCATTTGAAGTGGTAAAAAGACCTAACGTCGATGATACAAATAATTGATTGCTATTTGCTGGATTTATTACGATTTTTCTAGTAGTACCTCCTCCACCAAATAGGGAAAGGAATCCATTATTAATAGGCGTCCAAGTTTGACCAAAGTTTGTTGATCGATATATACCTATTGTAAAAATAGGATTCAATCTTGACATATTAGATTGTGCTCCCAATGTAATTTCTTCATCCTGCCCACCAGTACTTATATACAAATAATCAGAATTACTATTATCAATTGCCAAATCAGAAACAAAACATTGTGGCAACAAGTCAGTATTTGCATTACTCCAAGAAGTACCACCATTAGAACTTTTCCATAGCCCTCCGCCAGCTGCAATTGAATATACTGTTTTATCCACGATCCCATTTACGACAGTATTATATTTTGGATCAAAAACAACATTTTGCATTCGACCTGAACCCTCTGTATATCCAGATCCATGATCAACTGGCCTTCCTATTTGACCTAAAGATTCCCAATTAGCAGTTGAATTTGGAGTACAAAGGGTTTTTAATGAGTTATAATTATTTGCGTAATTTGTTATTGCATTAGCTGCTATCCTGCAATCTCCATGTGGATATAATCGGGAACCCCAAAAATAGGCTTCTCTTTGAATTAATATTGATCCATCCTCTTCTTCTTCTGAGAGTGAATCACTTTTAAATGTTTTCAAAAGCTCATAAAAATTAGAGGGTTCAATAGTCTGACATTTCACGTTTTTAAATAAAAAGATGCTAATTAAAATTAAAGTAATAATTATATTTTTCATTTTTTTTAAATTTAGGTTATAAAATTTTTAATAGTTATAGATTTAATTTGTAATTATAATTTTTTGAGAGTTATAAAAATAATTTGC
>JANXSD010000115.1 GCA_025352785.1 Bacteroidota bacterium | reverse complement strand
ATGGCTAAAGATGCTTTATGGTGGGCAGCAATGACGTATGTTGTTGCAGCACTTTCTTCTATTGCTACGTTGATGTATTATGTGATGATTTATATGGGGAGAAGGAATTAGGAATTAAAAATTACGAATTACGAATTACGAAAAAGTGAATAACAATCTGTAATTTGATAAATGCTTGAAATAGTGCTTGCAAGACCCGTTAATATTTAACGAATTTTACAAAAACAAATAAAACTACATTTTAAGTTATCAATGAACTAACCATAATGATTTTCAGAATAAAACTTATTATCGTTATTTTTCTGTTTTGTAATGTGACATTCGCGCAAAAAAATAATATAAATTTAATTGCCGGACCAGCTTTTTCTTATAGTAACAATAAATATGAGAACCATCGATTAGGTTATTCAATAGAAATGTTTTCTGATATACACGTATCAAAAAAATTTGATTTAAGAATTGGCATTGGTTACAACAAATTTTCATGGAGGGATGAGTTTAATGTTGACACTTTCAATTGCCTATATTCAAAGTGTGAATGGATGTAATTGTGGATTTTATTATTTATCGAGTGAATTATCTCGACTAAAAATTCCACTCCTGTTTCAATATAAAATAGTACAGAGGAGAAATTATTCAATAGGGATATTAGCAGGATTAGAAATCAGTTACGTTTTAAATTATAGGACTGAATATAGTAGCTATTATAAACGTTCAAATGGTACAATTGACTTGGGCCCTTATGAATATAAGGAAAATAATAAATATAAAGAAAATAATGATTTTTTGAGCGTTTTTAGAAGAGAAATCGCATGCTCTTTTATTCGAAAGTTGAATAAAAATATTTACTTCACAACAAATCTTGCATTGATTTATTCCTATAAAAAAATAAATCCTAATCCGATAGCCATCGGATTAGGATTTGGTGTTCGATAAGATTTGAAATAAAGGATTATTCGCCGTAGTATATTTCATACTATCACTATGTACTGCGTTATTAATAATTTCAATTAATGATTAAATTTTGTTTTCTCAACTTGAGAAAACTATACTGGCATTGATTTTTATAGATACATTTAAAATTAGGTTTATTAATTAAATGTAATGAAAACCATTTTTATAACTGGAGCAACAGGAAATGTGGGTTTGGCAGTAATTAAATCATTATATAAAAATACAAACCATCTAAATATTGTTGCAGGTGTAAGAGATTTAGATTTAGACAAGCAAAAATTAAAAGATTATACTATCAGCTTAGTGAATTTTGATTTTACCAATCCCTTAACTCATACAACAGCTTTTAAAAATTGTGATTTGCTATTTTTGATGCGCCCTCCTCAAATATCTGATGTAAAGAAATATTTTAAGCCTATCATTAAATCCGCAAAACAAAGTGGTATTAAGCACATTGTCTAGTATTTAAAATTAAAAACAAAACAAAATGTCAACAACCTTTGCAGAAATAATAAATAGCGATACCCCTACTTTGGTAGATTTCTTTGCCGTTTGGTGCGGACCATGCAAAATGATGAAACCAATATTAGAAGAATTAAAAACTATTATGGGCGATAAAATCAAGATTTTAAAAATTGATATTGATAAAAATCCACAAGTAGCGAATGAGTATAAAATTCAGGGAGTACCTACACTAATCCTATTTAAAAAAGGAGATATAAAATGGCGCCAATCGGGAGTTGTACCTGCAAATAATCTAGTTCAAATACTAAAACCCTATTTATGAAAAGTTAGGTGAAATTTTAAAACGCTTCCAATTACCTTTATCACTTTCACAAATAAACAATCTCTTTGAATGATATTAATTTTCAAATTACTTTAAAATTTCTTAATTTTTAGTACTACCTACTCACAACTATTTTTTTGACCGCAGAATTATATAATCAAATCTAAAAAAAAAAGATCAATTTCCAAACTTGAAATTTGTAAAAAATATTTTGCGTTAAGACCCTTTAACTAAAATAGAATTTACCACAAGATATAATTCGTTACTGAATCCTTTATCTTAGGCAATTCTGAATTCCGAATTCTACATTCTGAATTACTTCCCCTTCCCCAGCAGTACTGACTTCTGATAGGCAGCCCAAACAGCTCGTGAAATTGCTGTCCTGAACCCAGCTTTATCGAGATAGTACAATGCCTCGGCAGATGTACCTCCTGGCGATGTAACTTGATTACGTAATCGTGCGAGATGATCAGGTGATTGCATAGCATATTGAACAGATCCCTTTACAGTTTGCAGTACTAACTTTTCGGATACATATCGTGGAAATCCTAAGTGAACTCCTGCATCTATCATCGCTTCCATAAATGCAAAAACATAGGCTGGTCCCGTACCTGATAATGCTGTTGCCATATCTAAATAATTCTCATCCTCCATAAAAATCTCTTCACCTAAAGCGCCTAAAATTGCTTTGGCTTGTGCACGTTGTTCGTCACTAACAGATTTAGAGGTCGTCCATACACTCATGCCTTCGCCTATTTGTGCTGGAGTATTCGGCATAGCACGCGCAACAAAAGGATGTGATAACCCATTTTCAATAACGGATATTTTTGCACCAGCAATGATGGAAAGAACGAGTGCCGTTGGTTTAATCTTGCCATCTAATGCTTTTAAAAGGTCTACCAGCATTTGAGGCTTTATTGATAAAACAACAACATCAGCATCTGCGATTGCCTCTGGACTATTTAACGATGTGTGTATAGAATATTTAATTTTCAACTCATCGTTTCGAACTGCACGCAGTCCTGCAGCAATAATATTCGAAGAAGGAAGTAATTCCTCAACTAATAACCCTCTAATCATCGCTTCAGCCATTGCACCAGGACCAACAAAAGCAATTTGTATTTTTTGTAACATATTTTTAGAAATGTGAAGCACGAAAATACATCAATATGTTAAATCCCTTATTATGCAAGCCAGAGAATATTAAAAACATATTAACGTTACGAATCATTTGCCTTGCCTTTAATGTTTGGTTACTTTTGCGAAATGGCACTATCGGAAGAAATCATTAAGCGCATTCAGTTACTAGAGAAGAAATACACTGCTATGGGTCAGGATTTGGTATCCTACCTTGACGGTTTACTCTATGCCGACTTTATCACCTATTGGGATTATATACATCTCGATACTTTATTGAGTTTGCAACACCCCAAAACCAGTTTCCCTGATGAGTCGGTGTTTATCATGTATCATCAGATTACTGAATTGTTTTTCAAACTATCCTTACATGAATTAAAACAAATTACCGATCAAGATCCTGTTGATGCTACCTTTATGGCGCAACGTATTCAAAGAGTGAACCGTTATTTTTCAGTGCTCACAAGTTCATTTGATATTATGGTGGATGGAATGGAACCAAAGCAATTTCAGCAATTCCGAATGTCGTTGTTACCCGCGAGTGGATTTCAATCGGCTCAATATCGTACCATAGAAATTTATGCTACTGACTTTATTAATTTGGTTTCGAAAGATCATCGTAATGCATTTATTAATAATCCCAATGCCACTGTTGAAGAAATGTTCCAACATATTTATTGGAATGCTGGTGCAACAGAATTAGCAACAGGAAAAAAGACGTTAACGTTAAAACAATTTGAAGAAAAATATTCAAAAGATTTAATTGCGTTAGCAGAAGGGAAACAAAAGAATAATCTTTTTGCACTTTATAAAAATCTTTCCAAAGAAGAACAAAACACCTCAGAACTTAAAATTGCACTAAAGCAATTAGATATAAATGTAAATATCAATTGGCCATTGATGCATTATAAATCGGCGGTAAGATATTTACATAAAAATCCTGAAGATATTGCAGCTACTGGTGGCACCAATTGGCAGAAATATTTGCCTCCGCGTTTTCAGAAGCGTGTATTTTATCCAGAACTTTGGAGCGAATTTGAATTAGAAGAATGGGGAAAAAGTTGGGTAGAGGATTTGTTTGTCGCTAAAAAATAATCCAACGAATTAGTGAAGTGTTTTTAGCACTTCATTTGTTAATGCATTATAATCATCGTTGAAATGATGTCCGCCAGGAATTACAACAGTCCTACATTGTGATGGTGAT
Source organism: Bacteroidota bacterium (assembly GCA_025352785.1). Taxonomy (GTDB): domain Bacteria; phylum Bacteroidota; class Bacteroidia; order AKYH767-A; family OLB10; genus JANXSD01. The sequence goes on along the minus strand of JANXSD010000115.1, from coordinate 29,675 downwards.
AATAATGTTTTCGTCCATGGCTCTTCGTCCTCACCAAAGATTGCAACAAGCTCTGGTCCTTTTAAGAGTTTAAGACTTTCTGCAACATTATAATCATCACTTGACGATCCAATCGAGAGCATATCACTTACATGTATTTCAAAATCAGCGGAAGTTGATGGTGATAATAATACCAATGATTTAACGTTTTCTTTGAGATCAGGAGGAAGTTGTTGATAGATAAATGGCATTGCATCAGCACCGAAAGAATAACCCGCAAGAACAATATTATCACGATGCCAAAGGTTCATATAATAACGAATAACGGGAACAATCACCTTAGCGGTTTTTGCGGGACTACTTTCTGTCCAGAAATATTTTAATGCATCAAATCCAATAACCGGCATTCCTTTCATCGTCATTCCTGTTGCAAAACCTTGATCAAACCCGGTCCAACCACCATCACCAGAAATTAAAAATACGAGAGGCATCGAATCGTCTTTCGAACTAAGACTAAGGATTAACGGCAAATCATTTCCAGCATCACCTTGTTGCACTTTATGTACTGGAGCAATTACAATTGGAATTAATAATTTTTCTACCGCAGCATGAAATTGTGGCACCCAATTCTTCTCAACGGAATAACCATGACCAACATTTGTAAGCACAACTTCTTCTGTATTTCCTACTTGTTTTAAAAAATTTGTTGTTGCTGTAAAATCACAAACTTTATCTACAGTACCTTGCAATGAAATCATAAGGTTAGATAATTTTGCAACTGGTTGTAAATCGTATCCACAACCTTTTTTCCATGGATGACATTCCAATCCTGAGCCTTTACATAGTGGTCGATCCAATTGCATATCTGGACAAAATCCTAGCACAACACCACCACGAAACGTATTTGCTGGCGATTGTGCCAATAAACCATAAACTAAAGTTGCACCAGAGGAAAATCCCACTAACAAGGGTTGATAATATTCATGAAATCCCATCCTCTTTTGAATCAGCTTACTGAGATTTTCAAAATCAGCTGCTGGATATAAACAGGATTGTTTTCTTTGTTGCAACGTTTTCATCAACGAACGCATATCAATTCCAATAACTAATGTTTTATCATCACGACATTGTTTTGCCATATTATCCATCCCTTTATTCCAACCACCATCACCAGAAATAAAAAGCACCAATCGCTCCGGATTTTTGGGTTTATAAAGAACCAATTTCCCAAATGGTTTCACAGTTAATGTATCATTTGTTGCATACATCTTTTCAACAGATACAATACTAATCACAAAGAATAGAAGAAGTTTTAGTTGATTCATTCGATTACGGGTTTGTATTTCATTACTTCTTTTAATGCTTTCGGCAATCCTATTAAATCATAATGGTGCGAGAAAACAATATACCTACTTATCCAATAACTTGCATATTTATCTTTTGCCTGCCGACGACCACGATACTCTTTAAATTGATTCAAATGTTCGTATGCATAATTAATTCCTTTAGCGGCTGGATGTCGGTATTCATTCATACCTGCAAGTGGAGCCATACCGATATTTAACGTTGTTGCTCCGTACTCCCTTGCATAATTAATTAAACTGATCATCATAAAATCTGTACAAAATGATGGAGCGTTGGGAAGAATACGTAACAGATCGTACGTCATTTCATCTTTCTTATAGTCAGGAACGATATTCATAAATCCACAAGTTTTTCCTTCTGCATTTTTCAAAATCAGCAGAACTTGATTACGCAATTCATACTTATCGAAAACACCTTGTGAAAAAGCCATTTCTTCTTCGTTAATATCTGTCAACCAACTATCGGAAATTTGTTGCAGCGGCTTCAATGTATCAAACGAATGTATAGGCTTTACAATTTTAACCACGTATCCATTTCGAAGTGCTGCATTATATGCATTACGCAAAGATTTATTTGTACTTCCATCGAGTGAAAATTTTAAAAGTTCAACAACAGCTTCTTGACCAATAGGAATTGTTTTTTTATTTAACGAATAAAAGTATTCGAGACTTTCCTTTCCTACTCGATACCAAATAACCTTTAGACCTTTTTTAAGTGCAAACCTTTCAAACGTTTCCACTAATAATTTTTTCTCTGTTAAATTTTCTGCAACAGGTTCTTCAAGTGCGATAGCATAACCTTTTGTTAATCGATATGAAACGAATCCATCGCGTTTTTCATTAAAGAAAAATTGTTTATCGGGGTATGTTTTAAAATAATCCATTACCGATTTACCGTATTGATGGATTAATTTATCGGCTTGCAAAAAATCAGCATCCTCAGGTTCGTATTGATAAAGATAGGGACGAGCTAAACTAACAAGGAGATAGGTCATAGTAAGAATTCCAGAGAGGCGGATACTCCAAAGAAACGCTTTACCAATACCTGTATGCGCTTGAAGTACATCTACGTTAAGTAAGAAAAAAGATTCTAATGTATGAATCATCGATTGCCATAATGTAAAGTCGATTCCAAAATGATGTTTATCAAGAAAATAAAATCCAGCCACAGAAAATATCATTACAGTAAGGATGGACAAAATTGCTGAGCGAATTCCATCCCATGAAGAAGTTTTTTCACTACGAATAATATAATTTGACCGCGTCACAAATAGAACTGCAATCGTAAATGCAGCGAGACTTGCTTCTTCGTAATCAATTGCTTTGGTGAGATGTCCGACTAAGGATAAAGTAGAAACGACAAACGCTGCAACCCAAGCAATACGTAATCCTTGCAAAAGAAATATGGCGGTGAGCATTAGAAATATTCCAGATGCTAGGACAAAATAATTAGAATAATGAATGGCATCAAGCGGAAGAAATTGTCGCAATAATACTAGGCGAGAATGAATAGCCGGTGTTAACACAGAAATTGTATTTACGATTCCTAACATAAATAAAAGTATCGCAGGTAATATTCTAAGTAAGATGTTGTTTTTATTCCAAAAGAATGAAAAGATACCGAATACTAACGGCAACCAAAATTCAAGAAAGCGAAATAGTACTGTTGCACCAACAGCTTCAGGCATACTTGCTCCTGCGTGTTGAAGATAAGTAATAACCGAAAACTCTATTGCACCTAATCCTCGCAAAAATGGTGAGACAACTAATAATACTACAGCAATTGTATATCCAACGAATGCAGCTTCCCATCCTAATGTTAGATTTAAAGCTTTAAAGGCAATCCAAAAATGAAAAATCCCTACAAGATCGATTGCGATTGCATAAAATAAAGCAATAAACATTTTTTTTGATGTATATATTTTAACATCCATTTTAGCATAGGCTGGAACATGTTTTAAAAACCAATTCCTAATTTTTCCTTCTTTGTTTATTGCTTTCAAAAAAAATAAAATAAATGCTGATAGCAGCAATAATCCAACAAACGAAAAAAGAAGTGGTGAGTCGATTGCGGAATTAAACGACAGATACAATAAGATCGGAATAGCTACTATTGCTACCGCAAGAATTCCAAGTATTGCATAAATGAATGAGCCAAAACGTATTTCTGATGAATTAATTTCTTTTCCTGCTACCTCTTCAAAAAAACCTAATGAGGTAATTCCTCCTGCTGGTAAAAAAACACTAATTAAGTTTCTATTAAGAAAAAGTTTGACACAATTTATCAGAGAAACTTTAGCTCCAGCTACAATAAAACTCTGTTTATATAATAGCGATTGAAATAAAATAGTGATAGCAGTTAATACAATTCCATAACATAGCCATGAATAATTTACCAGATTTAAAACAGCTTCCGTTTTAAATAATTCGTTACGTTCTTGATAAAAAAAATAAAGTCCGGAAGCGAGCAAAAATAATCCCAATAGTTCCTTCCATGGCAAGCGGAGTCCAGTGAGTATTCGTTTACGAGTCATTGCTACCTGCATGGCGTCAAAATTAAGATCTTAATTGAAGATTTTGGTGAAATAAAAATGATTTTCGAAAGATAGAGAAATTATGGAAAAATTCCCTTAAAAGTCCTACTTAGGAGATCTCATAAAAAAGACTGCCATAATTTATGCAAATGTCAATATCAAATTCACGTTATAAAAAATCTCAAAAGAAAAATATTAATATCTAATTACTTTTTTAATAAAAATTCCTCCTTCCTTATCAATCACTTTAACTAAATAAACATCGTTTGGTAAGCTCGACAAATTAAAAGTGGTTGGATTAATTGGATGATCTTTTTTATCTATTAATTTTCCTAACATATCATAAATTTCAATCTTTTCAATTTGATCAGCTTTATTTATTGTGATTGTAAATTGTCCATTATTGGGGTTGGGATAAAGATTGAAATAGTCTGCATTATTGTTTTCATTTAACCCAACAGAGGTTGGACTGTATTTCATAATAAAAATATCTGTTCCTGCTACTGATGATAAGTTATAAATAGAAAAATCAAAATCAAAGTCGTCTGTCCCTGCAAAGTTACCAGTAAAATAAAAATTATCATGCTCATCAATTGTTAATGTTGTTGCTGCAGAATTTCCTTCAATATTTTTTACCCATTGAAAATCTCCCGTTGAATTTAATTTCAAGACATACATTTCATAATACAATGAAGATAAATTATAAATAGCTGTATCAGGATTAAAATCCACGGTATCATTAAAATAACCAGTAGTATATACATTACCAGCAGCATCGGTTCTAATAGCGCCTACATAATCAATATCAGATCCGCCATAACTTTTTGCCCATAAAAAATTTCCTGTCGAATCCAATTTTAAAATAAAAACATCACTTAATCCATTTGAAGATAAATTATAAGTAGCAGCATTTGGATTAAAATCGCCAACGCCTTGAAAGGAACCTGATGTATAAATATTATTTTGTTGATCGACACAAATAGCCCATGCTTGTGCCATAGTTGTATCACCAACTTGTTTAGCCCAAATAAAATCACCCGTAGAATTTAATTTTTCAATAAATACCGTTCCACCAGTTGCGCTATTCATAGTATAAACACTATTACCTGGATCAAAATCAACAATGCCATGAAAAATTCCAGCTGTATAAATATTGCCACTAACATCAAAGGTTATATCTAATCCGTCATCGGGTGATATTCCACCCAATTGTTTTACCCAATTAAAATTTCCTTGTGAGTCTAATTTCAAAATAAAAATATCGCCATGACCGATACAAACTAAATTTGAGATTCCATTATTTGGATCGAAGTCGACAGTGTTTTGAAAGCCTCCAACAATATAGCTGTTCCCTGCTGAATCCAATGCTAATGAATTCGGGTAATCGAATCCGGTACTGCCAATACTTTTTGCCCAAATCATATTTCCATTTTGATCAATCTTAAAAATATATGCATCCAAACTTCCATTTGAAGTTAAATTAAAAACAGCATTTGAATCAGGATCAAAATCACTTGTTCCATCAAAATATCCACTTATGTACAAGTTATTTTGATGATCAATTTTTACAATTAATGGAATATTAGTTGCTGTTGCTGTTCCTCCAATTCTCTTAGCCCAAATTAAATTTCCAGCAGCATCCTGCTTTATAATAAATCCATCATCAAACCCCGTTGCAATCAAATTAAACACATTAGCACTTGGATCAAAATCAACAGTACCAACAAACCAGCCAACAGTATATACATTTCCTTGAGCATCTACTGCAATTGAGTTTCCTTGATCATTTCCACTTCCACCAAAACTTGTTGCCCAAGTTAATGAAGGCGATTGAGCAAAAGAAAATTGAACTATTGTTACCAGTAAAATACTAAGTATATATTTTTTCATAATCCTTTCAATTAATAGTGAATAGTTGATTTGATCAATTTAATAATTGATAACATGATTAGTTTCTATTTGCAAACTATTTTAATCCATTATAAGTCATCAATAAGTAAGTGCAATCATATACTTAAAAGTTGCAAGCTGTTAGAAATAAAATTTCATTGCATTTTATCATAAACTATTTTTGATCGTCTATATTATTTTTTACTACTGAATGTTCAACTCTTAACTAAAACAATCGGGTTCATCAACTAATTAACTTCAAAAGCATCCGATTTCTTCCTTTTCGAACCAAAAAATGATTTTACCCGAATGACGAAACCCTCCGAATTCTTTAGTTTTATTATATCACAAAAAAGTTTATTAACTGTTTTTCAACTACTTATAGTTTATTTTGCAATTAATTATAGTTTATATTGTAAACTAGTCTACATTTGTAATGTATTTATAAAACATACTAAAATGAAGAACTTATTATTACTCATCTCGATTACTTGGTTAATGATTTACAGCGCATCATCATGTGAAGCACAAAAATCAATAAGTGCCAAAGATCTAAATCATTATGTTGTAATGATGGATACTGCTGAATCACCTGCATCATGGAAAACCATTAGTGATCAATTTGCAAAACTTGCTGTTGGAAATGAAACAAACTGGTTAGTACAATATCATGCAGCATTTTCACATGCAATTTATGCAATGAGAATTACAGATATGAAAGAACGCGACAATTATTTAGATAGAGCAATGGCTTATGCGGAAAAATCAGATAGTGCGAAACCAAAGGAATCTGAAATATATGTATTGAAAGGAATGATAACGGCAATGAAAATTTCTGTCGATCCGAAACGAGGAATGGAAATGGGACAAGAATCATCACAATTAGTGAAGCAAGGAAACGATTTAAATCCAGAAAATCCACGGGCCTATCTTGAAATGGGAGAATCAGCGATGTATATTCCTGAACAATATGGTGGTGGTAAAAAGAAATCACAAGCATTTTTAGCAACAGCTATTGCAAAATATAAAACTTCCAAATCGGAAGATATTAATTGGCCTCATTGGGGAGAGTCACGTGCTAAAATGTTACTAGAAAAATGTAAATCCTTATAATCTTAAAATCACATTTATAAAATGGAAAATACAGAAAAAGAAATGAGCAGTGAAGAAAGTCTTCGTGTGATTCAACAAATGATACATACTGCAAAAAGAGATTTTGAAGATGATAGTTTTCATTATCTATTATGGGGATGGTTGGTATTTGCGGCAAGCTTAGGGCAATTTATTTTGCTTAAGCAAGGAAATGAAAACGCTGCTATCACTTGGATGTTGATGCCTATTGGAGCAGTCATCGCATTTTTATACGGCAGAAAACAAGAAAAGAAAGAACGTGTCAAAACGTACATCTCTGATTTCGTAAAATATGTTGTTGGCGCTATGGTAATTTCATTGTTTATCGTTTTATGCTTTATGGGAAAATTACAACTTTACACTTATCCTATCATCATGATTTTATATGCCATCATGTTATTTATTATGGGTGGAATATTGCAATTTAAACCATTAATGTTTGGCGGAATTACAAATTGGATATTATCCATCGTTGCTTTTTTCAATCCCTTCGAAACACAATTATTGATATTAGCATTAGCAGTATTATTGGGATATATTATTCCTGGCTATTTACTTGGTCGTCGACAAAAGAATATTGCGAACATTTAAAACATGCATTCAATTAAATTATACCATTATGAAAGCGAGCTATCATGTTTAAAGATCTAGATCCATTGCTACATCAGCAATTACGACTGTCCATTATTTCCCTTTTAGCCTCTGTAAAAGAGGCAGAATTTACTTACTTAAAAGACAAAACACAAGCTACTGCTGGAAATATTTCTGTGCAAATTAACAAGTTGGCAGATGCTGAATATATTTCCGTAACAAAATCCTTTCGTGCTAATTATCCACTTACAACATGTAAAATTACTGCAAAAGGATTAACAGCTTTTGAAAATTATGTTAAAGCATTACAGGATTATTTACCACCATCTGCTGCAAAGAAAAAGAGCCCTGAAGGTCGATAACTTCAGGGCTCTTTTTATCATTATTCAAATCCATATTTTTTCATGTACTTATGATACAGTTGCTGTTGGATATTATGCAAATCAATTTCTTTTCCTAAGATATATGCCAATTCAATTTGATTGGTTCGCATATCTAATGCATCACCAGTAGAAACAATTAAGGTAGCATCTTTTCCTGACTCTAAAGATCCTGTAGTTTTATCAATTCCTAAAATTTTTGCTGGCGATAAGGTGATGGCAGTAAGTGCTTCTTCTTTCGATAATCCATAACCAGAAGCCATACCTGCTTCGAAAGGTAAATTTCGTATTTTCCAATAACCATCATCTGTAATTGCGAAATCAATTCCAGCATTTTTAAGTACTGAAGGAAGTTTATACGATGCATATACATCATCATCATCACGCAGTGGCAACGCTTGTGTACGCATGATAATTACAGAAATACTATTCGCTTTCAAAATATCTGTAACACGCCAGCTATCTTCTCCTCCAACCAAAACCATTTGCACTTTATTCAATTTGCAAAAATTAATAGCAGCAATTATATCTCGCGCTAAATTAACTCTTACATATAATTTTTTGGTTCCATTAAATAAAGCTTTCATCGATTCGAAATGTTGGTTATGAATCGCTGGCATTCCCAAATCATTATACGCTTTTGCGTCACTAAAAAATTGTGTTAACATCTTCATAGATTTCTCAAAACGAATTTGTTGTTCTTCTTCAGTTCCCGCCCAGCTAGCTCTAACAATGCGCATCGACGGCCAATTCATCCAGATGCCTTCGTCCGTTTTGTATGCCGCATCTTCCCAATTCCAGGCATCCAGTGAAACAACCGATGAGGTTCCTGATAACAATCCACCTAGCGGTGCTATTTGCGCTGTAAGAATACCGTTGGTTCTGACGGTCGGTGTAACTTTTGAATCAGTATTGTATGCGATGATGGCTCTTGCACTTGGATTTAATTGCCCTGTTTCATTAAAATCATTAGTAGCACGAACCAACTCAATTTCATTCAATCCAATTTGAGTTCCCATTGCAATAAATCCAGGATAAATATGTTTACCCGCTAAATCGATTATTGTATCATAAGCATCACGAGCAGGTTTAAATCCTCGAGAGTCCATCACGAAAACTATTTTACCATCTTTCAGGGAGATCGCACTTGTCTCAATAACTTTCCCATTTCCGAGATGTGCCATTCCTCCAAAAAGTAATACACGTTTCAATTCCTTCCCAGCAGGAATAGGATTTTGTGCAAAAATTTGAAGAGAACAACAAATTGTAAATGCAAATAAAATATTTTTTTTCATAGCGTAATTAGTAAGGAGATTCTTCTCTGTTGTTGCAATGTTGCAATTCATGAATTTTCATACTTGGTTTGTCAACCGGAGCACCATATTCTTTTGCACTGATCATCGCTTTAATAATTCTTTGACGTTCGCTTTCATTTTGCAAACGTTTTTGCTGATCATTGGTAAAATCATAATAGCAAATTCCATCAACAAAAGTTTTTATGGGATGTGCGTAAACCGACAACGGATTATCATTCCATATTACAATATCAGCATCTTTACCTACAGCAATACTTCCTACACGTTTATCAATATGTAAAAGTTTTGCAGGATTTAAAGTCACGAATTTCAATGCTTCTTCTTCACTCACGCCACCGTATTTAACAGCCTTCGCTGCCTCTTGATTTAACCTTCGAGCCATCTCTGCGTCATCCGAATTAAACGCAGTAATTATTCCCATCCTATTCATGATGGCACCATTGTAAGGTATCGCTTCCATCACCTCATATTTATAACCCCACCAATCACTAAATGTAGACCCGCCTGCACCATGCGCTTTCATCTTATCAGCAACTTTATATCCTTCTAAAATATGTGTGAACGTATTTACTTTAAAACCAAAGGTATCCGCAACATGCATCAACATATTAATTTCACCTTGCTGATAACTATGACACGTAATAAATCTTTTCTTATTCAAGATCTCTGCTAACGCTTCCATTTGTAAATTTCTACGTGGAGTTTCCGTTGTAGACTTATCTTTTGCAGCCAATGATTTTTGAATGCTTTGATCGTATTCGCGTGCACGTGTAAATGCATCAATATAGGTTTGCTCAACACCCATTCTCGTTTGCGGATATCGTACTGAAAAATTATCTCCCCAGTTCGATTGCTTCACATTTTCTCCTAAAGCAAATTTTATAAATGGATCTGCTCCTTCAAATTTCATTGCTTCTGCAGATTTCCCCCAACGTAATTTTATTAATGCCGTTTGTCCTCCAATTGGATTCGCACTTCCATGTAACAAATGTGAAGTAGTAACTCCTCCCGCTAACTGACGATAAATATTTACATCTTCTGGATCGATCACATCGCCAATACGAACTTCAGATGTAATAGCAGCCGTTCCTTCATTTACATCGCCAGCAATTGCAATATGCGAATGCTCATCAATAATTCCTGCTGTTAAATGCATTCCAGTTCCATCAATAATTTCTAAGCCAGCAATCTTTGAAGTATTAGCATCAATATTTTTTCCAATTTGTTGAATTTTTCCTTTACTAATTAACACATCTGTATTTGTTAAGATGCCTTCTTTTTCATTCGTCCATACGGTACTATTTTTTATCAGTACCGATTTTACTTGTGGCAATTCCGTGTTTCCATAAGCCATATCGGGATACCAAACTTTTCCTATTACAGGAATAGTATCTTTCTTAAGGGAATCCTTTTTTGTCTCCGTAAAAACTGTTGCATAAATCGCTTTCCACTGAATCCATCTTCCATCTGGTGTTTGACCATCACCAGCAATTGTAAGTTTATCATTCGCATCAAGCACCCCATTCAATCTGTAATTTCCTGCTCCCTTTTTTACTTCAAAGCGCAATGTAAATTGTTGTCCATCGCGATCGAAATTCACTTTTACTTTTGTGCTATCATGCATTAATTGCCATTCTGGTGTTAATGCTTCGCCAGAAATATTAATATCCCATCCTTTCAGTGTATCTAAACTCAGCTTATATCTTCCTCGAACATCAGTTAAATCATATTCTTTATCAGCATAACGTTTACCCAAAATCCATTGCTCAAGTATAATATTTTCTTTATCGAAAACATCTTTATTACTGATAAAAAAACACGCAAGCATTCCTGGTTTCAAACTACCAACACGATCACTAATTTTTAATATGGATGCGGGAGTTTGTGTTAACGCAGATAAGGCTGCTTCTTTACTTAATCCATACAGAATTGCTTTCTGAATATTTTTTAGAAAATCCTTTTTGTCTTTTAATCCATAAGTGGTAAATGCAAATTTAATTCCTGCTTTCTCCAATACACTTCCGTTTGAAGGCGCTTCTTCCCATTGTTTCAATTCTGCCAAACTAATATCTATTGCATCATAAGGATTACTTACGTCGAGTGTCTTCGGATAATTTACAGGTATAATATAAGCATCGCCTGTCTTTTTAATTTCATCTATACGTTTGTATTCATCACCAGATCCTTTGATCACGTAATTCACATTGAATTCTTTTGCAATCTTATCTGCACGCAAACCACTCCATACATCATTCACATCAAAAATTTGTGTGAGTTCTTGATTAGAAATCCACGATTCAAGTGAGATATCGATATTTTTATTTTTTGATTGCTGATACCATTTTGCATCGCAATAAGTTTGTCGCAATAGTGCTATCGAACCCATTAACGAAGCAGGATAGTCTTGTGTAGATGTTCCTTTGTTAAACGAATAAATTGCCGCAGCTTTATCTTTTACGAGAAGTTCGTTTTCTTTTCCTTCGCCTAATGCAACAACTACTGCAGTTCCGCGAGCAATGCCATCATCTTGTAATGAAAGTGTTAATCCGAAACCTAGCTTACGAAGTTCCACAGCTTTTTTTGCATCTGCATTAAAATTACGGCTCGCATCAAATTCAGGCTTTAGAGCTTGGTTCCAACTATAGGCGCCATTGGTTCTAGTATCATACTGCGGTGATCTATTTCCGGGACGCTCTTTTCGGATTTCGGGCAAACCGTAAGTGGAAAACGCATCAATGAAAGAAGGATAAATCATTTTGCCTTTTAGGTCATAAACAACGGCTCCTTTCGGGATGACCAAGTTGATTCCGATGCTGATAATTTTATCATTTTTAATGACAAGCGTCGCGTTTTTAAGCAACGTTTTAGGATCTTGCCAGATATCGGCATGGGTGAAAACATAATAAATATCGCGTTCATCAGAGAGGCCATAGCGGGGAATTGTGCTCTGCGCCTGCAGGTGGTGAGCCGTGATAAATACCGTGAATAACAATGTTAGTATTTTTTTCATACGTGGGTCAAGTGATGCGACGAAGGTAATAGTTTTAGGTCGTAGGGCGTTGGCATCTAGCAACACAATTTAACATTCTTTAAAAAGCCAATTTCTCTTCTATAAATGCTCGATATTGCTACAACATCCACAGCGATTCTTCCCAACCTTAAACAGTTGCCGAAGGACAAAATCGTATTGGAATATCTCTTAAAGCATCTATCAGCAAACAGTAGTCCTGAGAAATTTGATTTGATTGCTTCGCTTTTTGATATGTATAGAACTTCGGCAGGTTTTGATCCGATGGCCATTTCAAAAGGGCGTTTTAAAAGAGTAAAGGTCGCAGATTTTAAGCGTATGATTGCTGAAATTGATCATGAACTGGGAAGCATCATCAAAACAGATGAGTATGCTCAACTTCAAGCAAAGCAAGTTAATCATTCTGCACTTTTTGATCACTATCTCACTTTATCAGATGAAGTAAATATGCATCCGCCAAGTTCGATGCAACATGATGTTGAACAATTTGAAGATAAAATTCATCTTCAGGAATCGCAAGAATTATTGTTAAGTTTTTATCGTCATCATCATAAATTTTATGAAGAAACGTATGCTACTTCGCAGCTTGAATTATTACTTGAAAAGTATGATCGCATTCAAGAAAAAACAAAGTTGCACGCTCGTCAAATACGTTGCGGCTTTATTCTTACATGGCTTGAACAGGAGTTTTTAAAAGGCAAAGTTGCTCATGATCGTATTCAACAAGTTTGGGATGAGTTAGGACTTTTACTCACATTCGAAACAAATAAATTTACGCATCATGAGATTTTGATTCGTATCATTCGTTGTGGATTACTGATGAATACACCCTCACGAAATTTAGAAAACTATTTAATTTATAGTGCTGCTAATCTCGAGCAAATCATACAGTATAATCCTGAGTGTTCGATCTTACTTTATACTGCGCTTTCACATCATCATCCAGATGCAAGCATTGAGAAAAGAAATGAGTGGCTGCAACACGCAGAACTCCTTTCGCGTGAGCAAGGTATTGATGATATACGGGGTTATTTTCGATTAATTCGTGCGCTAAATGCCGCTGATCATTTTAATACTGATCAAGTTATTCGATATCTTAATGAAGCGGAACATCAAGTACATCGAACACAAGGAAGAGGTTTCGTTGCAAAAAATACCTGGATTCAAGTATGTGAATACCGAATCATGATGTTTACGCTATTACATATAAAAAATCCTATTGATTATCCGCCTTCTGAATTTGACATTCACATTCGTATTGTTGAAGATTTAGGAAAACACCGTTATGATAATGCAGTGTTAACTTTGGAGATGAGGGGATATAAAAATTTCATTTCGAAAGAGTGGGAATCTGCGTTGCGATGTTTTGAACGTGCCTATTCTTACCGCAAATCAGAACCTGAAAACAATCATCTTTACCTTGATAAATACTTTATTACACTCCTAAAAAATAAATCAAAAAAGAAAGACAATGTTCTTAAAGATATGTTAACTAAGTTGAAGGATTTAGGTTCGCCATTTTTCAAGTCGCAAGCTATTATATTATGTAAAGATGCAGAAGTATTTTTTAAAGAGAATAAATCACATCAATCACAGCTAACAGAATAACACTATTTTTAAGATTTGTATTTGAGTAAACAAAAACAATTTCCTAACAGAATTGTTTATAAATGATTTAAATTTTTACACCACATAAATTGTATCTTCGTATCTACTAATTATTATGCAAAATCGCCTCCTAAAAGTTACTGCGCTCTGTTTTCTACTTGGATTAATTACTATTCTTAACGGATGCCATTTATCTCCAGAAAACAAAAACGAAAAGCATATTCCATTGATTGGCTTCATCGATTTTGTTCAAGATGAAACTTTAGCAAAAGCTAAAAATGGTTTTATGGACGCGCTTGACAGCGCAGGATTTTCTGAAAACAAAAAAACGCTTGAAGTCATTTATAAAAATGCGCAAGGAGATCAACCAACATTATTGCAAGCTGTCGATTTAATAATTTCAAAGAAGCCAGATTTCATTGCTGCAAACACAACATTAGCAACAGTGAATGCAGTGCAACGCACAAAAGAAATTCCAATCTTTATGATGGTAGCTCCCCGTCCGGATTTAGCGAAGTTAACAGATGCAAAGGGTAAATCTCCTGCAAATTTATTTGGTGTTTATGAAACACTAGATTACATCGACACTTCTGTTACATTAATTAAAACACTCTTTCCAAATGCGAAAACTGTTGGAACAATTTACAGTCAGGCAGAATCGCAATCGGTAGATGCATTAAATAAATTAAAAGAAGGTTGTGCACGATTAGGATTGAAACTGGAAATACTTCCTGTCGTAAATTCATCAGAAACACAATTGATAACGCAATCATTATTAAATAAAAATATCGATGTGTTTTTTGCACTTCCTGATAATGTTATCTTTGCATCTTTTGAAACCATTGCGAAAAGTTGTAGTGCGAAAAATATTCCGATCATCACTAGCGAAGCAGGATTAGTTTCTCGAGGAGCCATGTCAAGTTATGGAGCCGATATGTACCAATGGGGTTATCAATCGGGAGTACAAGCAGCAAAATTTTTAAAACAAGGAAACGCGAAAGATATTGCTCCTGAAATAGTAAAAGTAAGAAGTCGTGTTTATAATTCTGCCATTGCAAAAATATTCAACGTCCAACTTGATAGTACTTTTGTAAAGATAAATTAATCTGTAAATGGATTTTATCATCACCGCGGTCATTCAAGGTATAGGCTTTTCAGCTTTAGGGTTGGGAATATTTTTGAGTTTACGCATATTTAATATTCCAGATATCACTACAGATGGAAGTTATACATTAGGTGGTGTAATTACTGCGATTTGTTTAACGCATCATGTGCATCCATTAGTAACTTTATTAGCTGCGTTAGCAGGAGGAATGATTGCAGGAACGCTTACTGGATTAATTCATACCCATCTAAAAGTAAATGCACTACTTTCAGGAATATTAGTGATGACAGCACTCTATTCAATCAACTTAGCAATACTAGGACGATCGAACTTACCACTAATAGGTGCGAATGACTACTTCGGATTGTTACCAATTGCAAATCCTTTCTTGCAACAAATTATTTCAATACTACTTTTTGTTATTGTGCTTTCATTAATAATTTCGTGGATATTACGAACTGATTTTGGTATTGCCATGCGCGCAACAGGAAATAGCGAAGTGATGGTACGAGCCATGGGAGTAAATACGAACAAGATGAAAATCATCGGACTTGCGATTGCAAATGGATGCACTGCATTAAGCGGTTATTTGCTTACGCAATACCAAGGTTTTGCTGATATCAATATGGGAATTGGAATAGTAATTTCTGGATTAGGATCGGTGATGGTTGGAGAAACATTATTTAAACCATTAGTGAAACGTGGAATATTTTTTCATCTCCTCGCAATAATTTTAGGATGCTTAACATTTCGATTGATACTTGCATTAGCATTATCTGCAGGAATAGATCCAAATTATTTACGATTAATAACAGCGCTTATTGTTTTGCTAATTGTAGCATTAGGAAATCTCAAATCATGGAAACAAGCATGATAGAGATTAATAATTTACATCTTACTTTTAACAAAGGAGAAGCGAACGAAGTAAATGTACTTCGAGGTATTAACCTTGAAATAAAAGCGCAAGAATTTGTAGTACTTGTCGGTGCAAATGGCTCTGGGAAATCATCTTTACTAAATGCACTTGCAGGAACTGTAACTCCAGATAAAGGAACAATTAAAATAGAAGGAAAAGATATTACACATTTAAAAGAATATGAACGAAGTAAATTTTTAAGTCGTATTTTTCAAAACCCTTTGCAAGGCACTGCACCTGATTTAAGTATTCTTGATAATTTTCGATTAGCATCACTACGTACACAATCAAAGCATCTTCATATTGGCATCAATCAAAATTTTAAAGATTTAGTTCGGGAGAAAATTCGTACTTTAAATTTAGGCTTGGAAGATAAGTGGCAACAGCCAATGGGAACACTTTCAGGGGGGCAGCGGCAAGCATTAACCTTGTTGATGGCAACAATGGATGATTGCAAAATTATGTTCTTAGACGAACCAACAGCAGCATTAGATCCGAAGTCTTCTGCAATTGTAATGGAGAAAGCAAATGAAATTATTTCCACAAATCACCTTACAGCTTTACTCATCACACATCAACTTAAAGATGCACTAAAATATGGCAATAGAATTTTGATGATGGAAGAAGGAGTGATAAGTAAAGATATTCATAGTGAAGAAAAATCATTTTTGAAAATGGAGGAGTTGTTTGGTTGGTTTTAGTTTTTTTCTTTTAATGAGCTCTGATATTTCATCTACAAATGATTATTGGCAATAAAATGGTTTCGTGTTCGCATCCTTGGTTGTTCATTTCTTTTGCTTGCCCAACCGAACATTTGTGAGCTCATGGATACATTGAAAAAACATACGCATCATCCATAATATATAGGTTGTGATTTTGTTTTATAATTGTCTTTGCCAAAATATTCGGTGTGACTGTCCGAAACCTAGGTTTCCAACGCAATTACTCCTAGGTGTTTAATTTCCTTAATGAAATTATTACACTTGCAGAATTTATCTAAAATAACTAAATTTGAACTATAAATTGATCACTATGGAAACCGTGCTTATTGGTGTGAAGAAAAAATCTGACATCGCCTTTCTAATTAGTCTCGCTAAAAAATTGGGGATGTCCGCTAAAGCTCTTACTCAGGCTGAGGTTGAAGACTGGAATTTGGTTCAAAAAATTGAATCAGGTATGAAAACTTCAAATGTTAGTCGTAATGAAGTTATGAAAGCTTTGGATAAATGAATATTGAGTTTAAAAAATCGTTTCTAAAAGAAATAAAGAAACTTAAGAACAAAAGTCTTAAACGTTCAATTATAGATTGCATAACTCAAGTTGAGTCTGCTCAAAATCTTTCACAAATTAAAAATATAAAGAAATTAACTGGATACGATTTTCATTACCGTATCCGAATTAGTGAATATAGAATAGGAATAAAAGTAGAAAATGAAGTATTGTACTTTGTTGTTTTTGAACACAGGAAAAACATTTATAAAACTTTTCCGTAAATGATTACTGAAGATGTATTTGACGATTACCAATAACGTTTCGAAAATTTGCTTAGGCAAGTTCGTTAACAAACAAAAATTTATAGAAGCGAAATAGTTCCTTTTGGTGCGAATGTGGTGGTAGCAATCGTTTTTTAGTCGGACGCACGAAAATATAATAAGAACATATTATTTTCAGTTGTTTTAAACAAATAGTTTGATTCTCCATGTGCAAAATATCCAGAATTATCATTCGGTTCTATCATACCAATTTCAATTCGAAAGACCTCAAAACTATTAAAAGATTTTAGTAGATTTTCAATGTTGTCTAAAATCATCTTTTGAACTATTTTAATATTATATTTTTCTACTAAAGCTTCATATTTTTCGGCACCAATTTCAATTGCATAACCATAATTTTGTGTTATAATTTCTGTAAAAGCCCAACTTGTGTCGTTAAGTATTATCTTCTTCCAATCCTGCGATATTCTTATAAAATTAAAATTCCATTTTGGCGTTTCCAAGAAACTTTTCAGGCTTTCAGTTAAATCTGCTGAGGTATTATTTAATTCTACAAAACCGTAATCTTTTGCACTATTTGGAGCATCATTTAATAATTCCACTAAATGTAGCAATCCATTTGTGTAAGCAATATTCTCTTTAATGTTATAATTAATTTCTCTCATCTTGATTCTACGGTTCGTGTTAAAGATTACTTCTAACTTTTTGCAGCTTAGCGATTGCCGGAAAGTTAACCACAACTGTTCTATAAAAGTATAAAAGTTTGTAACCTACAAAAGTTCTTAGAAAGCAGAACAGTTCCTTCTGGTGCAAATATGTTGTTACAAGCCGTTTTTTCCTCCCCTTTCTTATTTATTAAGGACTGCTTTAAAATATTTATGAAGAACCTCACTTCCATCTCCTCCTCTGGTTCCTTCGTAAATTTTTAGAGCTATAGTTTTTTCGTTTACCCAAGTCAAGTCCTCAATTGACCAGTCCTTGGTGAAATACTTAGAAGTAGGCTTTATTCCATTTAACCCAATTCCCGTTGTTACACTGAAGACAAATATTTCCGCCCTGAACTCATAATAGTCCACATAATCAGGTCCGTCATACGATGAGCAAACTATTAGTTGATTGCATGCTGGTGAAAGTAACATGCTTAATATGCCTGCATCATAATTTGATGGCATAAACATTTTTCTATTTGTAGTCCTCTCAGCAAGGTAAGTTTCACAAATTTCGTTACAATCTCTACTTATATAAAGGTCTGAACCACATATAAAATGTCCTGAATCCAAAACACAACTTGTTTTATATTTTCGTTTGTAGGATTGAAATTCATTCTTCGATATTTCAGTATAGTTTAACTTTAAGTCAATATACAATGAGTCACTGTAGAATATCAGAGAGTCGTCAACTATCTTTCTTTCAATCGTATCATTCTTTCTCTTCTTCAGTCTGTCAGAAATAATAGTGAAAGAGTCCACTTTTGCGGAGCTAATTGTCGGATTGTTCTGATTACAAGCAGTCAGTAAAAATGTTATTGTCAATATGTGAAATACCTGTTTCATGCTATCTTTTAAAATGGCTTATAACTTACTTATTCCAGCAATGCTATACATTAAATAATTTCTAACGATTTAAAATCATCATACTAACTTTATAAGTTTGAAATTACCGATCATTTGCCCACCTACTCCTTCACTATCTTAAACACTCGCTCGCCATTCAGGTATTTTACCTTTAGAAAATAAACTGCATTGGACAAGCCCGAGAGATTAATTTTATTGGTATTTTTTAAATTTAAAATTGTATTGCCAATAATATCGGTTAAGGTTATCTCGGTAAAGTTTTCTGGTAAACCTGAAATATTTAGTATGTCATTTGTTGGATTTGGATAAATAAATAATTTACTGGTATCAGGAATCTCCTTTATAGATGTTGAAATTGTATTAGTAGCGATCAACCATAATCCCGGATCAAAAATTATGGAATCATAAATGAAAGGAATATTAACCACATAATTTTGTCCTGAAAAAGTATTGTTGAAAATGATTGTTGTATCCTGCGAATTGTTTTTAAACTTCAATGCTACTGGCATTTCAAAATAAGAAACTGTATTGGTTGATTGCGTTTGATTGATGGTGACATTTGTTACAGCACCAGTTTGCGATGCATTAATTTGATACGATGGATATCCTTCTCCAGTAAACCAATCATCAAAATACCACGTTAAACTCTGACCACAAGAAGCTTCGAAATGTGACTTTAAAAGATCTGTAGTTGCAAAGCCATAAGCACAACTTACATCTGCCAAATAATTATTTATCGCTGCAAAGAATGCCGAATCACCAATGATCCATCTTAGCTGATGCAAAATCATTGCCCCTTTAGAATACGTTAAACGCGAATCAAAAATTCTATTTACGGATGTGGTATCACTACACCAAACAGAACCTCCTGGTTGTGAAAGAATGCTACTTAGCCGCTGTGATTTAAATGGAATCCAATATTGTTGATTAAACATGTGCTCATAAGTAAGAGCAGAGAGATAGGTTGCAAAACCTTCGTTCAACCAGATGTCGCGCCAACTTGCACAAGTAACTTTATCACCAAACCAATGATGCGCGAGTTCATGCGCAATTAACTCATGTCCGAAACCACCAACAAAAGTCATTGTTTGATGTTCCATACCGCCACCCCAACCAAATTGCGCATGGCCATATTTTTCATTCTTAAAAGGATAAATACCGAACAAGGTATCATACAATTGCATTACTGGAACAATGTCGAGCGTTTGTGAAACGGCAGAAGCAGAATCTTCAGGATATACATAATTCAGTACTTCCACAGTATCATTTCCAAACGGAACAAAATTAGAATAGCGCGCATAATTTGTTACTGACGCACAAATTAAATAAGTTGCGATTGGATAACGATGTTTCCAATGATAAATCACATCAGAACCCGTTGCAATTTCTTCTACCAATTTTCCATTACTTGCTGCACGATATGTTGTTGGTGTTTGAATATAAATATCAATAGAATCTGCCTTATCCGTTAAACCATTTTTACAAGGCCACCAATCACTAGCTCCATACGGCTCGGATAATGTCCAGATGATTGGCTGAGAGGCGTGCGAATTTTTTATGAACGAACCGAATCCTGTAGTAGGTGGAATTCCATGATAATATATTGTTATGGAATCTAAATTATTGATAGGAATTATAGCAGGAAGATTTAGTGTTAACACATCTCCATTACGTGAATAGCTAAGTTGAGTTTGATGGTATTTAACAGAATCTACTCCTAATGCTGCACTCATATCAAAGTTTATAGAATCAAATGCTACCTGATTAACGACAAAATAAGAAGTAACATTCCCAGATATATACAAAATATTTGGATCAATATTCCAATGACAATTATAATATTTTACATCGAAGTTGTTGTTTGTTGCAACGGCTTTACGATTTAACTTTCCCAAATGTGCATCACGTTCTCCGTTTGCAATCTGCATAAATTCTTTATCAGAAAATTGCTGAGCGCTTACAAAATTAACTATGAAAACAAACGAGAGAAGTAACAATTTTTTCATAATAGAAATATTTAAATGTTCGAAACAAAACTAATACTAAAGGTATCGAAAAATTCTGCTTTCAAAAATAAATTAATTGGTGAATGTAATCTTAATGTAGTAAATCACAATTCCATTAAGATTTTTTCAATGGCAAAACAACTAATCAATAGTTGCAATAACTTTCAGTTCAATTGCAATAGGCGTTGGCAAACAATTTATTTCTAATGTTGTTCGACAAGGTTGGTTATCTTTAAAATACTCAGCATATAAACGATTATACGTCTTGAAGTCATCTTTCATATTGGTAAGAAAAACGGTAACATCAATTATTTTATCCCATGAGGAACCAGCATCTTCTAAAATATATCCAATATTTTTAAATACAGAGTGGCATTGCTTTTCGATGTCGTAAGATAAAATATTTCCAGCCTCATCCAATTCAACACCTGGAATTTTTTTCTCACCTCGCTCCCGCGGACCCACACCAGAAAGAAATAGCAAATTCCCAACACGTCGTGCATGAGGATAGGCTCCAACAGGTTCAGGAGCTTTTGAAGAATGGATACGATCGTTTTGCTCTGACATAATAATTATTCTTTTGATGCACAATTTAATTCAATTTCCAATTCCCAATTAGCACGAAGCGTTACTGGTGACGAAACAAAAACTTCTTCTGGTTGAGTGCGTGCAAAATAATTAGCACCGTCCCACATAGCGTTGTGATTTGTATCCACAACAACACGAATTATATATGATCCCGGAAAAATAAAATTGAAATCATATTTACCAGATCTATCAATAATTTGTTGCCTAACAACTTCAAATTTTTCAGTTAATACTTGCAATAAATAATTTCCACCCTCTTTCAAGTTACTTGTGTGAATCGTAACGGCTGCAGTATTTTCAGAAGTAGGAATTTTGAAACGATAATTTATGGTATCATTTGTTGATCCATACATATCTATAAAAGTACCTGGCAGGATTAAGAATTGATAACTTGCTCCTTCTCTCCATTTGTATGTAACAATAATTTTTCGTGTAGATGAACTATCACGTTTCACAAAATAATCTGCAGAAGGAACGAGTACTGAATCAACATACAATTTCGGAGTTCCGTTGATTTTTTCTAATGATCGAGGCAATTCAAATTCTATGTTTGCAGTAGGGCCAAAAAACTCTGGTGATTTTTTAATATCTACTCTTAATCCATTCGTAGAAAATCGTTTTTTAGATATGGATGCTAATGACAATTTCAAGTGAAGTGTATCGTTAATAAACGGTGGTGAAATAATTATCAAATGCAATGAATCAGCAATCGTATCTTTCATGAATACATATAAACTATCTCTTCCTTTTGTCCATTCCATTGTACCAGAATATAAATTGCCAGTGGAAAGATCACGAACAACAAGCGTATCAATTCGCTCATTAAAAATTAACGTTGCTTTATAGCGATCACTTATTTGTGATTTTAAATATTGTTTTTTTGCAGAATGTTGTTTTGAAACTTTCAATTCTATAGTTCCAGTTTGTGGAATCGTTAATGTGGTATTAGAAAAAGCCATTCTTTCTTCATTAGGATTATCAAGAATATAATTTCCATTTTTATCTTCTAACGCATAGATGCTGTAATAACCTGGAGCAATGTTTTTTATATTAAAGGATCCATTTTCATTAGTATGTGCAAAATAATCTGGCTTCTGTTTGAACACTAACGAATCTAATGTCACTAATGAATCCGACTTCTTGTAAAGCATCACGGTAATATCCTTTAAGGCCAACATGGTAGATGCATCTTTCACGATTCCAGAACAATTTAAAGAATCAAGAATTGGTCCTGTTGAAAACACATATTGAAAATTTTCCACTACATTTCCTTCATGGAGATCAGCAATTGCCTTTCCGAAATTGAGAGTATAAGTTGTATTGTCGCGAAGTTTTTCGGGCAACTTAATTACAATTGATTTCTTCGAAACTTTTACTTCTGGCCTTGGATTCATCAGTGGAGAAACGAGCAATTGATTTGGTAAATCTTTTAACTGCAAATATTCGCTAAATGATAAAATTATTTCTTGAGATTTAAAATTTATGGTAGCATTTGCTGGCTCTGCAGCAATGAATTTAGGAGGAAGAACATCTTTTGGTCCGCCAGTAGGAACAACACGATTTGCGCATGCAGCAATAAAAAGTATTGTAATAAAAAAAAGAAGTCGTTTTAATTTCACGGATTAACGGATGATTTTAATAATGATTCAATTTTTCGCATAACTAATCCTAAATGATAAGCATCTATGTTATCAAAATAGGAAAGTTGATCGCTATCTACATCAAGAATCAAAGATACTCTATCATTGTAAAATGCTGGCAAAACAATTTCTGATTTTGATAAGGAGTTACACGCAATATGTCCGGGGAAATCATCCACATTATCGACAATAATTATTTCCCCGTTTTTCCAGGACGTACCACATACACCTTTCCCAAAAGCAATTCGTGTACAAGCCAATGATCCTTGGAACGGTCCGAGAACAAGATCTTCTCCTTTCACAAAATAAACACCTACCCAGAAAAAGCCCATCGCCTCTTTCAATACAGCAATAATATTCGCAAGATTGGCGATCAAATCACTTTCACCTTCAACGAGACTATCGATCTGTGGAAGCAATGTTTCATAACACTCCTTTTTGGTTGCATTAGGAAGTGCGGTAATAAGTTCTTGAGCCATGATAATTTATAGCTGCAAAGATAGTTCTTGAAGGCGTATATTTTGTCTATAGTTCAGCAAAAGCAATTGCTGCAAGGTAAATCTTAACATCTTTTACCTCTAAAAGCATGTTGGCACAGGCGTAAAGCGTGGATCCAGTCGTTATAACATCATCAACTAATAAAATATGTTTCCCTTCAAGCGATTTCGGATCCGTTACTGCAAACACTTCACTAACGTTTTTATACCGAGCAAAACGATTTTTCCTTGTCTGTGTATCGGTATGCTTTATTCGCTTCATTCCATGCGGACACGACTCAATTCCCATTCCTATCGCCAGCCCTTCCGAAAAACACGCCGCCTGATTATACCCCCGAATCCGTTCCTTTTTTTTATGCAAGGGTATCGGAATGATAACATCTACTTTCGAAAATACATGCGACGAAGCAAATGATTGACCGCATAGCTTCCCAATGTAAACGCCCACATCCGGACGATGAGCATATTTGAGTTGATGCATTAGTTGTTGCACTTTTTCTCCCTTATGAAAATGCAAAAAAGCCGATGCCGATTCCAATCGTATCTTACCCCAGAACTGCTTTGCTACAGGATTATCGGGATCGAGATGATAGTTAGTATAGGGAAGATGGATATTACATTTCGTACAGATAGTGTCTTCTCCACGCACCAAAAGATCATTGCAGGCAGCACATAATTGAGGATAAAAAATAGAGAGCGTATCTTGAATTAATTCTTTTATCAATGCGCTAAAAATAAATTAAAAATTACGGATTACGAATTACGATTTGCTTAATAACATGTGTCATTATCAATACAAAAATAGAGGGAATAATTCTTAGAAAAAAATTTTCAGTTAATTACAATCGTTTAATATCTTTTGAAGAAAAGCGCTATAAAAAAACAAATCACTTAATTAATTTCTTCGTTCGATTGAGCATCTTCACTTGCGGGTAAATTATGTGGATAGCGAATAAAATGAACTTGTTTAATCAATCCACTTAATGCTGCGCGTAATTCCTCAATATTATTTTTTTCGGTTGCTGATATAAAAATGCATGGATAATTTTCTTTTGCAACCCACGATTTTTTCAGCTCATCTAATGAAACATTTTCTCGTGTTGCTGGCGTTAAATCAAACGGATCTTTTTCCACATAATGATATGCATCAATTTTATTAAAAACCATTAATGTTGCTTTATCATGTGCACCTAATTCTTGCAATGTTGATTGCACTACTTTAATCTGATCTTCAAAATTAATATGCGAGATATCTACCACATGCAATAAGATATCTGCTTCACGCACTTCATCAAGTGTTGATTTAAACGACTCTATTAAATCATGTGGAAGTTTGCGAATAAAACCAACCGTATCAGATAATAAAAATGGAATTTGATCCCAAACAATTTTTCTCACCGTAGTATCGAGTGTTGCAAAAAGTTTATTCTCAGCAAATACGTCGCTCTTGCTAAGCAAATTCATCACCGTACTTTTTCCAACATTCGTATAACCTACCAATGCCACCCGAACAATATCACCTCGTTGCTTTCGTTGCGTCGCACTTTGTTTATCAATCTCTTTTAACTTTTCTTTCAACCGACTAAGTTTCTCTCGAATTACGCGTCGATCAGTTTCAATCTCCGACTCTCCTGGTCCGCGCACTCCAATTCCACCACGTTGTTTTTCAAGATGCGTCCACAAACGTGTTAAACGTGGCAATAAATATTTGTATTGCGCTAATTCAACTTGTGTTCGTGATTGTGCTGATCGCGCACGCTTCGCAAAAATATCTAGGATGAGATTTGTTCTATCCACCACTCGACATCCAATTACTTTTTCAATATTTCGAATTTGCGATCCAGATAATTCATCATCAAAAATTGCAATCTGGATATTATTTGCCTTTACGAATTCAATAATTTCTTCCAGCTTTCCTTTACCAACAAAAGTTTTTGAATCAGGATGA
The DNA here is from genome assembly GCA_025352785.1 of Bacteroidota bacterium. Lineage (GTDB taxonomy): Bacteria > Bacteroidota > Bacteroidia > AKYH767-A > OLB10 > JANXSD01. The sequence goes on along the minus strand of JANXSD010000115.1, from coordinate 4,087 downwards.
TCCATCTTTTGTGTAAAACGACGTATCGTAACTGCCCCTGCTGTTAATGCTAAAAAAGCTAATTCATCGAGATATTCATTTACTTGATCAACGTCTTGTTGACGAGTAGAAACACTTATTAAAATTACACGCTCTTGCGGTACTCCTAAATCTGTTGGTTGATGCGGCAATGGATCTTATTTTATTTTTAAAGTTTCTATATAATCTGCAACAGCTGCAATTTGTTCTTCATTTAATGATTTCTCATAAGGTATCATTGCATTTTTTCCGTGCTTGATAATTGCAATTTTTTCATCGTTAGATAAGTTTGAAATACTCAAATCTTTTGCACCACTCATCCCAGCTTTTCCATTAATGCCGTGACAACTTTGACACATTTTAGCATACACATCCTGACCAACAGCTGAACGATCACCACTCGCTAACATTTCAACTTTTTCCTTCTTAAAAGTTGGAGATTTAGTTTCTGAAATACCATAAGCATAAATAATTAAAAATAATGACACCAACGCTAGCGATTTTTTTTGTCCTTTAAACGCAATAACGGCGATTGGAATGGAAATCGCAACGGCTGCAATCTTTACCCATAACCATGTTCCATTCGTGCCAGAATTTGAAGCAAGAAAAATTCCTGTTACCAGAAATAATGTGCTCACAATCATTTCAAGAATCCGTGTCTTTTTGGTGAAATTAACTAAGGACTCATTTTTATTTAATAGCAGTAGTAATGTTTTAATTAAATAGATTAATAAAAACAGTATTACGAATAACTTATGGCTGTGAAGCATTCCTGTATACATGATAGTAGAATTTGTCATGCAAATGTAAAGGAATTTACAGAGTATGTCTCTTATTCAATGGAAAAGAACAAAAAAAGTGTGAAACGATCCATCTCGCTAATAATGCAAGGAACAAAAACACTAATTATACTGTAATGCGTTTTACACTAATACATCACGATTGTGGAATTTATTTGGGCATTCCATCGTGCTATTTATAACCTAAAAAAAACATGATGAACCTCTACAATTGGGAAAACTATTTTTAAACAGATTACAGGAATCGAAAATGGTCGCAAATTAGAGCCAATTCGCAAGTTTAACAAAATGCATTGGCGTCATAGAAAAGAAAAGAGTTGTGCCGTGAATGTAGAATTTATTTTACACTTTAAATTTACACTTCATTTATTGTGGATTGTTCCATCAAATTTAGCGTGTTCATCTAATTTCCATTTTTTTTTGAGACCCCAACTTATTTATGAAATCACTGTTTTTAATAAGATCATAACTACTACTTTTGATCGATCCATTTCTCTTATGAAAAATTCTTATCTCGTTTTAATAGGTTGTATTGCCTTTTGCTTGATTGCATGTAAATCAACTAAGAATTCTTCCAACATCGTACATCGTGAATTACCTGTAATCACTATAAAACCTGAACCATTTCCCAACGAAAAATACCATGCCTCCAATTCTATTTTGCATGAATTAATGGATACTAAATTGGAGGTGAGTTTTGATTGGCAAAAACAATACCTCTACGGGAAAGCGACATTAACACTGAGGCCACATTTTTATGATCAAACTGTTTTATGGCTTGATGCGAGAGGAATGGAAATTAATTCTGTACAACTGATCTTAGGAGATGATTCTATTCCTTTATTCTACAATTATGCAAACGATAGTCTGAAAATAACACTCAACAAAACATATAAAGCACTCGAACAATATCGAATTTATATCAATTACATTTCTAAGCCAGAAGAATTAAAAGATGTGAACGGTTCAGATGCCATTAATAGTAACAAAGGTTTGTTTTTTATTAACCCATTAGGAGAAGAAAAAGACAAACCTATGCAAATTTGGACACAAGGAGAAACACAATCTAATTCCGTTTGGTTTCCAACAATTAACTCTCCAAATCAAAAGATGACTCAAGAAATTAGTATTACTATTGATACTGCATTTACAACTTTATCAAACGGTTTACTTATAAAAAGCAAATTTAATCGAGATGGCACACGTACTGATATTTGGAAACAAATTTTACCTCATGCCCCTTATCTAGCCATGATGGCAATTGGCAAATTTGCAATTGTTAAAGATCATTGGAGAAACAAAGAAGTAAATTATTATGTGGAGCCGCAATACAAAAATGTAGCAAGAAAAATTTTCGGAAAGACGCCAGAAATGATGGATTTTTTCTCCAACAAATTAAAAGTGGATTATCCTTGGGATAAGTACAGTGAAGTTGTTGTTCGTGATTATGTGAGTGGTGCAATGGAAAATACAAGTGCAACAATATTCGGTGAATTCATGCAACGTGATGATCGCGAATTAATCGATGAAAATTATGAAGAATATGTAGCACACGAATTATTTCACCATTGGTTTGGCGATTTAGTGACTTGTGAATCATGGTCAAATACCCCATTAAATGAATCATTCGCCACACTTGGAGAATATCTTTGGAATGAACATGAATATGGTCGCGATTACGCTGATATTTATCTGCAAAAGGATATGAATGATTATTTGCGTGAGTCAAGGGGAAAGCAAGTAGATTTAATTCGATATTATTATAATTCCGATGAGGAGATGTTCGATCGACACTCTTATGAAAAAGGTGGTTGTATCTTAAATATGCTGAGGAGATATGTTGGTGATGACGCTTTCTTTACTTCACTGCATAATTATTTAGAAACAAATAAATTTAAAACTGTTGAAGCACATCAATTACGTTTAGCATTTGAAGAAGTTACAGGAGAAGATTTGAATTGGTTTTTCAATGAATGGTTTTTCAATAAAGGCCATCTCCAACTTGACATTTCGTACAACTGGAGCCAAGAAAAAAAAGAAGCGAGTGTTACAGTATTACAACAGCAAGATCTACAAAATACACCTCTCTATCATATTCCTGTTGATGTTGATATTTACGAAAACGGCAAAAAAAGAAGAGAGCGAATTATCATCACAGCAGCGAAGGAAATCTTTACGTTTAAATGTGATTTAAAACCAGAACTAATAAATTTTGATGCAGAAAAAATGATACTCGGAGTAAAAACTGATCATCATACAGAGGAAGAATGGATGGAACTTTTTAATAATGGACTTTTATATTTGGATCGCTTTGAGGCTTTGCAGCATATTGGGAAGCTATACACTATTGGAACGCCACAAGCAATGATTGTAAAAAAGGCACTTAGGGATAAAAATTGGAAAATCAGAAATATAGCGCTGCATAATATTGTTGCTTTCACTCATTCTTCTGAAGCCATTGAAATAAAAGATCAATTGATAACTATCTCTAAAAATGATGTGAAATCATCAAATAGATCTTATGCATTAGGAATACTTGCAGATAATTATTCTGGGAATGATATGATTGAACTTTTAAAAATAAAATTGAATGATAGTTCTTATGATGTAGCGGAAACTGCTGTACAATTATTGATGGAAAAAGATTCCATTAGCGGATTATTGTATATTAAGAATCTTGAAAAAGACACAAGTTTTCCAATCATGGATATTGTTACAGGTATCTATGCCAAATATGGTAATGATGCGCAGCTAAAATATATGAATCTTGCCTTTTCAAAAAACAAAACGTCAGGTAGACGATATACTCGCATACAAAATTTCGCTAAATTTTTAATGCGTTGCAATGAACAACAAGGAATTGAAGAGGGCTTATTTCTTCTTCGTGAGGAAGGGAAAAATGCATCTCCATGGTACAACCGACTAGCCGCTGCACAAGCACTCTCTGATCTCATAAGTAAATTTTACGACAGAGAACGCACTACCGACCCTGTTAATGACCCAAAAACAGTAAGTAAGTTTACATCGCTTCAAATTATTGCTGAGAAATATCTCGACGAACTAAAAAATTCGGAATCTGATAATAAGTTGAAGAAGATTTACAATAACAAATAATTTTTTACAATGTTTTTTATTTTGAGTACTGCTAAATTCTATGTTAATCGATTTAAACAAGCATCTTAATAGATGAATTCTAAAAATATTTTAAAATAAAATTTTAATCTTTAATTTCAAATCTAAATGAGTACATATACCAATTGCAAATATAT
>JANXSD010000103.1 GCA_025352785.1 Bacteroidota bacterium | reverse complement strand
TCCTTCTGTAAAATGACGGAAACCAATTTCCTTTTTTAGAGGTGTAATTGTTGACATCGTATAACTATTTCCAGAACGCGTAACTCCACTTGCCGTCCCGCTAATTAAATAAACATCATCATTCCACATGAAAGTTCCTTCACCTTGAGTCCATTCACGCGTTCTTGTTGAATGATACGTACTTGTTCCTGCTCCATTAGCAGCGCTCCAAATAATAGAACCATTAATAACAACTGAATAACTTAGATGATTCATTGCATTTCTTCCATTGTTAACTACTGTTTTTGTACCAAGAATCTGGTTATCGTTAACAAAGTAATTATCAAAGGAAATCGAATGAGCGCTTCCTGAATCACGATATGCGCCAGTATACGATACAATAATAATTCCTCTTCTGTTGTTTGAGTCTTTACAAGCACAATTTGTTATTCCAAAATCGATTGTAAAATGCTTGGGTGTAGTTGTAGTATCAAAAGTAATGGTAGCACAAGTAGTGGTCAATCTTTCGACACCTGATGTACGGTAAGATGAAAGACTTCCGCTATAGGCTTCATCGGCGATTCCCGCTACATCACTAAAGGCAGCATCTGCGCTTGAATTTTCAACCACTGCCTGAGAATCAGTTGAGCTATCGAAATTGTCCTTATCCTTTTTACATGAACTTAGCCCTATTAACAGCACTGCAATTGCCACAAAGGCATAATTGATGTTTGTTTTCATATCAGTTTTCGTTGTTTATTTATACGTAGGATAATAAAATTTGTCATTTTTTTCGCGAAACTGTTGATAGGATGCCACCATGATGAGATGGTTTAATCAATCTTCGGAATTTTCAGATAAAATTAGTAACGCAAAATACACATGGTTATATACACATTGATGTTAATAAAATATCCTACCTGCATACGAAAAGAAAATGGTTCACCGTTCCTTAGATGTAATTTTGAATGCTTATACGCGTGTACCCGCATGATGAAGAAAATGATCCTATTAATGGTTTTCACGGCATTTTGCCTGAACCATTCCTTTGCACAGTTGTCTGAAATATTCCACGAACCCGACCTCCAATATAAAAAGGCCTACGAATTATATGTTAAAGAAAAGTATGGTGCTGCACGAGAAATCTTCGACAACTACCTCCAAACAGGCAAAGGAACTCCTGCCAATCAAGTTAATGCAAGCTACTATGGGGCTATCTGTGCTTATGAGTTATATAATCCAGATGCCGAAAACAGACTGGTAGCATTTACCGAGCGAAATCCAGAAAGCACGAAATCGCCTCTTGCTTGGTTTTATTTAGGCCGTCATTATTATCGGATAAAACAATACAGAAATGCTCTTCCTGCATTCGAAAAAGCAGATGTGTATTATTTAAGTGGGGATGAAGTTTCAGAATATTATTTCAAAACTGGATATTGCTATTTCTCGAAAGGTGACAACGAAAAAGCAGCTAAACAATTTCATGAACTATTAGATGTAGATTCGAAATACCAAACAGCAGCGCAATATTATTACGGACATATCGCTTATGCTAATAACAATAATAAAACTGCAATTGAATACTTTAAAAAATTAGATTCTTCAGCAACATTTGGCCCTTTAGTACCTTATTACATTACGCAAATTTATTACGAACAAGGAAAATATGATGAGGTAATAAAATATTCCATTCCAGCTTTAAATAGAACATCACAAAATAGCGCTGATATTACTAGAATTATTGCAGAGTCGTATTATAGAAAAGGCGATTACAAAAATGCGATGCTTTATTTTACAAAATATTCTGCTTCTGTTCCAACGATAACACGTGATGATCGTTATAGCATAGGTTATTGTGAATACAGAATAGAAAATTATGAATCAGCAATTAATAATTTCGAGAAAGTTGTTGATGCACAAGATTCATTGGCACAAAATGCTTACTTCCACCTTGCCGATTGTTTCCTCAAATCAAAAAATAAACAAAGTGCAAGAAATGCATTTCAATCTGCCTCCAAACTCGATTACAATAAATCCATTAAAGAAACGTCACAATTTAATTTTGCAAAACTTTCGCTCGAATTAAATTATCAACCAGTAGCCATAAATGCCTTTCGTGATTTTCTTAAAAATTATCCTGAATCAAAATATACTGATGAAGCGAACGAATTAATTGCTCAACTTTATTTAACTACTCGTAATTATAAAGATGCATTAGCCGCATTGGATAATATTAAAAATAAAAATACAAAAGCAAAAGAAGCATATCAGAAAGTTGCATACTATCGTGGTGTAGAGTTTTTTAATGATGGTGATAACGACAAAGCGATCAACATGTTTGAGAAAGCAATCACGAATGATGTAGATCCCAATATTCGTGCGCAAGGAATGTATTGGAAAGCAGAAATACTTTACAAACAAGAAAAGTATGACGCTGCAATTAAACAGTACCGCATCTTTATTTTTAATCCAGGATCTGTAAATACACCAATGTACAATTTGGCAAATTACAACATGGGCTATAGTAACTTCCGCCTCAATAATTATGAAGAAAGTCAAACATGGTTTAGAAAATATCTTGCGAAAAAAGAAGATACTGAAGATGACAAATATGATGACTGCTTAATACGTACGGGTGATTGTTATTATGCTTTACGTGATTTTGAAAATGCCTTGAGTTATTACAACCAAGCAATTGATAGCAAAGCAAATTCAAGTGATTATTGTTATCTACAAAAAGGTTTGATTCAAGGATTACAAGGAAATCTAGAAGCGAAATCAATCACGATGCAATCACTTTTAGCGAATTATCCCAAATCAAAATATAAAGCAGACGCATTGTATGAAAAAGGAAAAGCACAAATGACTTTGGGGAATAGCAGTAGTGCGCTTGAATTGTTTGCAAAATTAACAAAGGAACATCCAACAAGTCAATATCTAAAACAAGCACAATTAAATACAGGATTGATTTATTTTAATGATAACAAAGATGAGCAGGCCTTAGAAAGTTTTAAGAAGGTAATTAGTCAATACCCAGGAACGCCAGAAGCTACAGAAGCATTAACATCGATTAAAAATATTTATGTTTCTAACGGAAAACCTGATGATTATTTTGCTTTCGTAAAAAATATTCCAAATGCAAGTATAAGTATTGGCGCACAAGATTCAATAACTTATGAAGCTGCAGAACAACGTTACATGAAAAGTAATTTTGAAGATGCTTCTAAAGATTTTGATCATTACCTCCAACAATTTCCTAATGGGGCTTATCGACTAAATGCAACTTTTTACAAGGCAGAATGCGATTTCAGAAATAACAATTTTGATGCAGCACTTGTAGGCTATGAGGAGATTCTTTCAAAACCTCGAAATTTATACACCGAAAAATCCGCTTTAAAAGCCGCGAATCTAAACTACAAAAATAAGAGTTATGATAAAGCAATTGATCAATATGCTAAGCTAGAACAATCGGCCGATTTGAGAGATAATATCCTAGCTGCGCAACTAGGATTAATGCGTAGCTATTATCGAAATGCTAAATGTGATAATGCAATTTTATATGCACAGAAATTATTGGCAGGAGAAAAAGTGTCGAATGAAAATCAAGCTGAAGCCCATTTAATTTACGGAAGATGTTCAATTCAAAACAATGATTTCATCTCCTCTAAAAGAGAGTTCACAGAAATATCAAAACAATCTGGTGTAATAGCAGCAGAAGCAAAATATAATTTGGCATTTATTGAATTCAAATTGGCAAATTATAAAGTAGCACAAACAAAATGTTTTGAAGTGATCAACCAAGTACCTTCGTATGATTATTGGATCGCAAAAAGTTTCTTTCTGTTGGCCAATAATTATATCGCATTAAAAGACACCTTTCAAGCAAAAGAAACATTGAAATCTGTAATTGATAATTATCAACATAATCCTGATGATAAAGATGATATTAAAGCAATGTCGGAACAACGTTACAATGAAATTACTTCCAGTGAAAAAGAGAATCTGAAAAAATCCGATGAACAACCAGAACAAGAAACGGATTTAAGCAAAGAGAAAAAGAACTAAGATCAAGCCTAACAGAAAACCAGATCACAACATGAAATCATTCAAATTAATAGTTCTCCTTGCAGTAATTTTTCTGCCATCATTCCTAAGTGCTCAAGCAATTAAAGACACTGTTAAGACTAAATACTTAGGTGAATCAGAAGTATTTATTCTTAAATCATATCAGCCTGTCCTTAATGATGCATTTAAAATAAATCTCACACCAGGCATTGATACTTCAACAGCAAAAACACCTCTATTGAAGTACGAAGTGGATCCTCGTCCTATGAATTCGAACTTTAACCTCACTCCTATTAAACCAGTGAAAATTAAAGATGAAACAATAAAAAAACTATATCATGGATTTTTAAAAGTTGGGTATGGTTTAGAAAATATGCCGATGGTAGATTTTTATTACAACACTATTCGATCAAAACAATTTGTTGCTGGAATTAGCTTCAAACATTTATCTTCTACAGGAAAAATTAAAGATTATGGTTATCCTGGATACAGTAATAATGAATTAGGAATACATGGCACCAAATTCTTTCCAGATTTTTCTTTGTCAGCAAATCTAAATTATGATCGTGACGTAGTGCATTATTACGGATACAATTCTCCTCCCGATTTATACACCAAAGGAGAGACAAAACATGGCATGAATGATGTAAATGGGAAATTTGCACTCTCTAGTTTAAGTCAGAAAAAAGATGTTTGGAAATACAATAGTGCAATAGAATTTTATTCATTCAAAGATAATCGCGTTAGTAGTGAATCGAATGTTGGAGTATTTGCGGATGCAGGAAAAAATATAGATCTTGGTTTCCTTAGTGGAAATATCTCCTACGAAGCAATGAAAATTAATCAGCCATTGCAAAAATACAATCATGGAATATTTCGCTTGCGTCCAAATTTAAAAATCAAGAAGGAACTTTATCTAATCGACTTAGGAGCAAATCTTGTGATTGAAAGTAATGATGGCGAAACATTTTATCATTTCTATCCTAAAATAAATGCTAACTATCAAATTATCGACGATCAACTGTCGGTGTTTGCTGGAATAAGTGGAGATGTTATTCGAAATGATTTTAGATCATTCAGCAAAGAGAATCCTTACTTAGGTGATTATGTAAAATTAAGAAACACCAATAATAAGATAAAAATAAGTGGCGGAACGAAAATCAAACTTGCTCATGATTTAATGTTTCTGGCAGAAGCTTCTTATGGAAGATATACGAATCAACCTTTCTATTACAACATAGATTCTTCCATGTTTCCTGTAACGTTCTCTACTGTTTACGATGACGTTAATTTATTTATGTTGAAATCATCGATTGAATACAAGATGGGAGAAAAAATTCTATTTGGTGCAAATATCCTTTTCAATAATTATAAAACAGATGGCCTTGATCATCCTTTGTATGTACCATCCTATAAATTAGGAATTAATGGAGCATATACTATTGCTGATAAAATCACAGCAAAACTTGATTTATTTTACAACGGAGAATCGTATGGAATCGAATACAATTCGGGGTTACCTGCCTACACAAAACTCAAAAGTTATTTTGATGCCAATTTAGCTATTGACTATCGTTATTCGAAATTGCTTTCTGTATTTGTTCAACTTAACAATTTAGGCTTCTCACAAGAATTCAAATACTTCCGTTATCCTAGTTATCGATTCACTGGATTAGCAGGTGTGACGTTGTCGTTTTAGGAATCGAATGTATTCGCTCCAACAAAAGCCCCCTGAAGTTCAGACTTTCGTCAGACTTCAGGGGGCTTATATGAGTTTAAGAATTTTAGTCCTGTAAAATATTTCTAGCGATCACTAACTTTTGAATTTCAGAAGTTCCTTCACCTATTGTGCAAAGTTTAGAGTCACGGTAAAATTTCTCAACAGGGAAATCTTTGGTGTATCCATATCCACCAAAAATTTGCACCGCTTCAGTAGAACATCGAACCGCAACTTCTGACGCATAATATTTTGCAAATGCAGATTCCTTCGTCATTTTCAATCCGCGATTTTTCATATCAGCAGCTTGAAGAGTGAGTAATTCAGCAGCCTCAATTTGAGTTGCCATATCGGCAAGCTTAAATGATATTGCTTGAAAACTGGAAATAGGTTGCCCGAATTGTTGGCGCTCTTTTGAATATTTTACGGAAGCATCAAAAGCTCCTTTTGCAATTCCTAATGATAATGCTGCAATAGAAATTCTTCCGCCATCTAACACTTTCATTGCTTGTTTAAAGCCATCACCTACTTTGCCTAACACCTGACTATGATGCACTCGACAGTCTTCAAAAATCATTTCTGCTGTTTCTGAAGCACGCATTCCTAATTTATTTTCTTTCTTTCCCGCTTTGAATCCTGGAGTAGTTCTCTCAATAATAAACGCAGTGATTCCATTTGAATCAAGCAGCTCACCTGAACGTGCGAGCACAACAGCAACATTGCCACTGATACCATGAGTGATCCAATTCTTTGTTCCATTGATGACCCAATAATCGCCATCTTTTTTGGCAACACATTGCATACGCATTGCATCACTTCCAGTGTTCGCTTCTGTTAATCCCCAAGCACCTATCCATTCTGCAGTTGCAAGCTTCGGCAAATATTTTTTCTTTTGTTCTTCATTACCAAACGCCATGATATGTCCTGTACATAACGAATTATGAGCAGCCATAGAGAGTCCTATTGAACCACAAACACGCGCCAACTCTTGAATCGCTGTAACATATTCGAAATACGTTAAACCCGCGCCACCATATTCTTCGGGCACTAAAACGCCCATTAATCCAAGAGAACCTAATTTTTTAAATACTTCTATAGGGAATTCTTGCGCCTCATCCCAAACCATTAACTGAGGGCGAATATGCTTTTCCGCAAAATCACGAACGGTTTGTGCAATCATTTGCTGGCTTTCCGTACTACTAAAATCCATACTAGTTAGGGTTAACTGTTAAATATGGTGCAATTTTACGGTATAATTCGTCAGTGAACAAGGGAAGATGCTCTAGCTCTTCAATAGTTTTGAAATTGCCGTGTTCATGTTGGTAATTTACGATCATATTAGCTTGCGTTTTTGGCAGATAAGGATGCCTTAACGCGTTAATATCAAGCACATTAATATTTAGCAATTTTACTTTACGCACATCTATGACAATACGAGGAAGAATTGCAATGATAACAGAATCAGGTAAGCATCGAACTTCCTTTAATTGATCAAGGTTAATAAAGCCACCCAAAAATTCTCGATAACGTACTATTGCTTTCGCTCTTCCTTCCCCAATCATTGGTAATGTAGAAAGCGCTGCTTCATCTGCAGTATTTATTTCCACTTTAGGCAGAACGGGCTTTTCGTATTCCTTTCGCTTAGGATATTTAGGAGCAACGTGCGTAGTATCATTTTTATCAGATAACGGAATTGAAATATAAGCCGAGATTTTATTGAACTTTTTCTCATCAATAACCCAAACTTTCGAAAGCTCTTCCTTGGTATGAAATTTTCCCGAACGTTCTCTCCATTTCACTATCGCAGCAGTTTGCTTTTCCGAAAACCCTAATCGTTGCCATCCATTTTCATCAAGTGTATTTGGATTGAAAGAAAAAAGTTCTTCTTGCTTTTGCTGTTTTAAGGAATCGCGCTTTTCAAAATGCTTGTAAAAAAATTTCTCAGGTTTGAATGCTTTTCGTTTTAGTTCAATTTCAAATTCTGCTAACTTTTTTACAGTAGCTGCATCCATTACTAAAGGGTAAGGATCGGGAAGAAAATGCAAAATCAAAATTGATAGTTGAAGTACGATAAACACTAAACTCAAAACAAGAATTCCATTACGTTCTCTTCGTGTAAACGTAAAATATTCATTGACTTGATATCGCCATTTTTTATACCTCATCTAAAAGTATTGAATCGCAAAACTAATTGCTGAAAAGCTAAAGAGTCAATTTCAAATATTTAATGTCTGAAAATTATTTATGATTTATATGAGTTTTCTTTCTAAAAGTAAAACTTCCATCTCTTGCTGAACAATTAACGCTGCAGCTCTTGCCTTCAAAGCAAAATCTTTATCAGCACTTGCATAAATAATCTGACGAGATGAATTGACCAACAAGCCACATTGATCGTTCATTCCCTTGCGAGAGATCGCACTTAAATCACCTCCTTGAGCGCCCACTCCTGGAACTAAAAAAAAATGATCGGGAGCAAGTGTTCTAATATGTGCAAATTGATCCTCGCGTGTGGCGCCTACAACAAACATCATATTTTCAGCGGTACCCCAACGCATATTTGCTTGCATCACTTTTTCAAACAAATAAGTTTTACTTTCATCAGCTAGTTGCAATAGCTGAAAATCATTCGCGCCAGCATTAGAGGTTAGTGCTAAAACAATAGCCCATTTTCCATCGAAAGCTAAAAAAGGACTTACAGAATCTTCACCCATATAGGGTGCAATCGTTACTGCATCAAAATTCATGTGTTTAAAAAATGTTTGTGCATAAAGTGAGGAGGTGTTCCCAATATCTCCACGCTTAGCATCCGCAATGGTAAAACAATTTTTAGGGATTACCGCCATTGTTTTTTCTAAACTTTTCCATCCAACGCTACCATTACTTTCATAGAATGCAAGATTCGGTTTGTAGGCAACGCACAAATCATGGGTAGCATTAATGATCGCTTGGTTAAATGCAAAAATCGGATCCTCTTCTTCTAATAAATGTTTTGGTATTTTTTGAATATCAGTATCTAATCCAATACACAAATAACTTTTTTTATTTTGTATTTGATGAAAAAGTTCTTTGCGATTCATAGTAGTATGCTAAGAAAAATATTATCCGATTAAACTTTCTTCTTTCATCTTCTCTGTGTTTTCTGCAAATTGTAATGCGTCAATAAATCCTTGGATATCACCATTCATTACCGATGGTAAATTATGTGATGTAAATCCAATACGATGATCTGTCACTCTACTTTGCGGATAATTATAGGTGCGAATTTTGGCTGATCGATCACCAGTAGAAACTAATGTTTTCCGTTTTTTGGAAACTTCTTCCATCCTTTTATTGTATTCCAAATCATATAATTTAGAACGCAACATTGCCATCGCTCTCTCCCGATTTCCAAGTTGTGATCGTTCAATCTGACATGTTACAACGATACCTGATGGCTTATGAGTAAGCTGAACTTTTGTTTCTACTTTATTTACATTCTGTCCTCCTGCACCACCTGATCGTGATGTTTGTAGTTCGAGGTCGGCAGGATTAATTACAATTTCATCAAACTCATCCGCTTCAGGCATGATGGCAACAGTTGCTGCAGAGGTATGAATCCTTCCTTGCGTTTCCGTTTCGGGCACACGTTGTACTCGATGTACACCACTTTCATATTTCAATATTCCATAGGCATGCGAACCCGTCACTTCCATAATTACTTCTTTGTAACCACCAGTATTCCCATCATTAAAATCTACCGTTTCTACTTTCCATCCACGTTGCTCGCAATAACGCATATACATTCGGTATAAATCACCAGCAAAAATACTTGCTTCATCACCACCAGTACCGCCACGAATTTCGATAATTGCATTTTTACTATCCTCCGGATCTTCAGGAATCAATAAAATTTGAATCTGTTCTTCTAACTTTTCCTTACGAGGTTCTAATTCATCCACTTCTACTTTTGCCATCGCCCGAAAATCTTCGTCTTTCTCATCGGATAAAACTTCGCGTGCTTGCGCTAACTCGTTAATCACCTGACGATATTCCTTTTCAGCAACAACAATTTGCTCAAGGTCTTTATAGGCCTTGTTCATTTGCATAAAGCGTTTACGATCGGCTATAACAGCAGGATCACCTAACTGAGTTCCGATTTCATGATAGCGGGCAACCAGCCCCTCCAGCCTTTCAAGAAGGTTTTCTTTCGACATAATTCTACAAATTTACTGATTAGCAGCTCTTGTTACCATATAAAACTGCCATTCTCTGATTGAATCGTTAATTGTTTCTTGTCGGAGGCCTCTACCCTACCCACTACCCGACCTTCAATTCCATATTTCGAAGCAATATCGATGATGGAAGAAGCATGCTCTTCTGAAAGATATATTTCCATGCGATGTCCCATATTAAATACTTGGTACATCTCTTTCCAAGAAGTAGATGACTGCTCCTGTATTATTTTAAATAATGGCGGTGTTTGAAATAAATTGTCCTTTATGATGTGTAAATTTTCAATGAAATGCAAAATTTTTGTTTGCCCTCCACCACTGCAATGTACCATTCCATGAATATCTTTTCGGAATTCATCGAAGATTTTCTTGATCACCGGTGCGTAAGTTCTAGTAGGCGATAAAACCAATTGACCAGCATCAACCCCTAATCCTTCAATTTGATCTTTCAATTTCAGACTTCCTGAATAAACTAGATTGGAAGGAATACCGCTATCAAAAGTATCAGGATACAAATCTTTCAAATACGAGCTAAAAACATCATGACGAGCAGAAGTAAGTCCGTTACTTCCCATCCCACCATTATACCGATCCTCGTACTCAGCCTGTCCGTATGAACATAAGCCAACAATAACATCACCAGCTTTAATATTTGCATTGTCAATGACGTCACTGCGCTTCATTCGGCACGTAACAGTGCTATCAACAATGATGGTACGTACAAGATCACCAACGTCAGCGGTTTCACCTCCTGTAGTATGAATGTTAACCCCGTAAGATTTTAGTTGTTCAACAATTTCTTCTGTCCCATTAATGATTGCGGCAATAACTTCTCCTGTAATTAATCGCTTGTTTCTTCCGATGGTTGATGAAAGCAAAATATTATCTGTTGCACCCACACATAGTAGGTCATCAATATTCATGATGAGTGCATCTTGCGCAATTCCTTTCCAAACACTTAAATCTCCAGTCTCACGCCAGTATGCATAGGCGAGGCTACTTTTAGTACCAGCACCATCAGCATGCATGATGTTACAATATGCTTCGTCGTTGCCTAAATAATCGGGTACAATTTTACAAAAGGCCTTAGGGAAAAGCCCCTTATCGATACTTCTTATTGCAGCATGTACATCATCTTTTGTTGCCGAAACACCTCTTTGATGGTACCTATCCGAACTATTCATCTGACAAAAATATAGCTTATAATTTTCACTGGAGATATTTGAAGAAGGATTTAAAAAAAGAAGCGCACCTTTTGAGGTGCGCTTCTTTTTAATAGAATAAGATATCTTAGTTTTTAGGGACGTAATTTGTTCCTGTCACTTCAAATTCTGTACGACGATTATATTGATTAGCTTTCTCTTGATCTTCTTTAGAAGCTAACTTAGTGATAAATGATTCTGTTAACACATCACCCTTTTTAAATGGTAAATATTCTTCGTCATTTTCAACAGCCTTAGGTGTTGATTCACCTTTACCTTCAAATGTCAAGCGATCCTTAGCAACTTTATTAGCTACTAAATAATCAAGAACACTCTTAGCACGACGATTAGAAAGTTCCAAGTTGTATTTATCATCAGCACGGAAATCGGTATGTGACGTAAGTTTAACAGTAATGGTAGGATTTTCGTTAAGCGTTTTGATCAAACCATCAAGAGCTGTTTTTGATTCAGCACGTAATGTAGCTTTATCCAAATCATAGAATACTTCAGGAACTGTAATTGGCTTTGCAGTACTCTTTAATGGGAAATCGAAATCTTTGTTGAAGTTTTTATCTTCATCTAAACCTACCGTCGATAATTCGTGGAACTTAGTAAGATATCCAGTAAATGATGCCGACAATTTATATTTTACATTCGATTTTAATGGATAAGAATATGTTCCATCAGTTCCAGTTCGTACGCTTAAAGAAGTACCGTCACTACCAAATAATTCAACCGTTGCACCTTCAATTGCAGCTTTGGTATCCGTATCATAAACTTTACCCCCAACTAAAATATTCAAAGGAGGTAATACAAAAGTATAAATGTCGTCTGCACCTTTTCCGCCGTCACGATTGGAAGATAAATAACCAGTAGTATCTGAGGTGAAAATAATTCCAAAATCATCACCAGAAGAATTTAAAGGAGATTTAAGATTAACAGGTTCAGACCATGTTCCACCATCATTGGTAGTACTTAAAATATCAAGGCCACCCATTCCTGGTTTACCATTTGAAGAAAAATATAATTTACCGTTTTTCGAAACTGTAGGGAATAATTCATCTCCATCAGTATTGATGGTAGAACCTAGATTCATTGGTGTACCCCAAGCAGCACCATCTAAATTTGACATCCAAATATCTTTCCCACCTGAGCCACCTGGCATATCGCTAGCGAAATAAAGTGTTTTACCATCAAGAGATAAACTTGGGTGACCACAAGTATAAGCCTCATTATTAAAAGGCAGAGATATAGGATCACTCCATTTACCGTCTGTTTGTGTAGTCATCATAATTTTACACTGTGTGTTTTTATCCTTGCTAGAAGGACAAGTAGTGTAATACATTGTTTTGCCAGAAGCATCAAAGCAAGCGGAGCCATCGCTATATTCACTATTTGCTGGTCCAGGGAAATTTGTTGGAGTACTCCATTTACCATTGTTATCCATATTCGCTTGGAAAACATCAAAGAACTTTTCACCATACCAATTATCATTATTAGTACCTGTGGCCTCTTCGCGAGATGATGTGAAAACGATTCCATTTTTCATTGATGGATTTTCTGCCACTGCGAAATCATAATACTGAGTATTAAGAGCCGTTAAATTTTCTACACGATAACGTGTAGGTTTATCTTTCCACTCTTGTGCCGCTTGAGATCCTGTAACACCAGCAGCGCCTTTAGGATCAGTAGGCATTTTCTCTTTATATGCATTATATTGTACTATTGCTTCTGCATATTTTCCATTGCGTTTTAATGCATCGGCATAACGTAAGACAGAAGTAGCATCTTTGGCATTAGCTTTAACAGCCTTTCCGTACCAATCTTCTGCTTCAACATTGTTGTTCATCATGCGCGCACATTCCCCTGCTTTGAAAGCAGCATTTGCCTTATCTTCATTCTTTTTGAATTTAGCATAGGACTTCTTGTAATAAGTAGAAGCAGTGTAGTACTGCGCTGTGTTAAAATACTTATCCGCCTTTTGGGTTTTACTCTTTGGAACTTTCGGTGCTTTGTTGGCCGAATATCCATTAACAAAGGCAATTGATAAGATGAACAGTAAGCAAAATAATTTCTTGATCATAAGGGAACAGTAATTAAACAGTTTCGTTGAAGGACAAAGGAAACAAATTATATTTAAACGAAAAAGTGGAAGACACCCTTTAACTCTGCATCAATTTAGCTGATCATTAAGCAGTTACGGGTTATTGGCAGAAATGCCTAAAATAATTTATCAACTATTGGCTCTTATGAAGGGAAGTGGCAAGGTTCTTTTACTCCCCAAAATTCAATTTAAACTAACTAGAACTGTTAAATAAAATTTGAAAAGGAACATATTATACCAATAGCTAATATATTTTAGTCCAAAGATACGATGTAATTTTTTTATCAAAACGATTTAAAAAATCGTTGCATAGCCTTTGCCTACGGAACTATTTTTTTA